>CAMVRW010000007.1 GCA_947169985.1 uncultured Butyrivibrio sp.
TTGCATTGGGTGCCCAATGGCAGGAAATTGTCACAAGGCAGGAAACTGCCACTAAGCAGTACATAAATAGCAATTCACGACAGAAATCGACCGTTAACGCACGGTCGATTTTTTGCGGATAGTGATGCATACGGGGTTTCTATGATATATATTTGTTGAAGACCATCTCAACTGAATTGCCAATGACCCCGCCTCATATTACGATAGAAAACTATTGATGGGTGAAAGCCTTGAATTTAAGGCGGGCATAAGCTATGATTTTTATGGACGCTTTTTAGTCCAGTGTGGGATGAAAGTATTGTAAGGAGGGCGCATGAAAATGCAAAGAAAAACGATAGCTAGACTAGTTTCAACTGTAGTCGCTATTCCGTTAGCGATTACCACATTATCTACCACAGCGCTGGCAGATGATCCAACCCAGGTAACTTCCTGGACCCCGGCCGACGAAAATGTTGATAGCGTCGGAGCAACCGCACCTGGTGAGATTGTAACTTATACGGGTGATGTTACCACTAGCGATGAAACTGCAGTCACCGCCTCAAACGGAGGAGGGGTAAATGTTATTGGTAATGTATCGGAATCAGTTAGCTCCATGGGAAATGGAGCCCCTATCATATCAGTAGACAATGGATCTGTAAACATCGCAGGCAGTGTACTGATCCCGGAGTCCAGCCCAATAAGAAATGCGACGGCAGTAGAATTCAGAGGCAATTCATCTGTTAATATTTCCTATCCTGACAGTGTCATTCAAGGCGGCACAGAAGTAGTGGCTATTTATCTGGATTCAGACACTCATAACGGAAGCTTTACTGCTAACTCTTCTATCGAAGCTCATGGCTCATCAATTGTAATACATGCAGCAAATGGTGTCTCCGGAATTGATGAAACAAATATTGAGGATTATCTTCCTCAGATCAATGTTTACAAAATAAGCGGAGATGCTAATCCTGGTGTATATGTATATGGCGACGAATTTGGAGTAACTGACTATGATACGGAACTTGTTATGCAGGATAAAGTACTCCACAGCATAAACTATATCGTCCACCAGGATCCTCTTATCGTTGTAGATGCCAATAATCCATCCACAGGAAATGCCACCATTATTGATAGCATTCGGTCACTTACTACCAAATATGTTTCTCCATCAGAACTTGCATCTAATCCTAACGCAGGTTTCCTGGCATTCCTGAATAGCGATTATGATCTTCAGGTAGAAAACAATACAAACAATGCGATCGCTCTTGTTACACCACTTGATACTGTAAGATCAGACGGATCAAAGGTTTACAGAGTTGTTCTTACAAGTACATATGGCGGCCTTACCCTTAAGGCTATAAGGAAGCAGATTGCTGAGGCTACCGGTGTTTCAGAGTCACAGGTTTCATTAGTAGTAGAAACTCCTTCATCTCAGAACTCTGATCCTGCTCCTTCAGCTCCATCAGAGATTCCATCCGGTGCTGTTGTAGTATCAACACCTGCTGCAGGTACTCCTGCCGCTGCACCAGCTGTTTCCGGAGCAGAAGCTCCTTCAAGAGCAGTTTCACTGAACATCACAAAGCTCACACCTGTTCAGTACCAGAACGCAATCGTAGAGAACGTTGCTTCTACTCCTGCAGGCACAACCTTCAGAGTAACAACAGACCGTATTGCCTGCTTCGACCGCAAGATCATCAGCGCATTCCAGGCTAATCCCAATGTCAGCGTGGAAGTTCTCTTCCCATTTGGCAACCAGATGCTCAGGGTCGTTATCCCAAGAGGTTACGATGTTACAAAGCTTCTGGACGAGAAGGGCTACTGCGGATTCTTAAGACTTGCATCAATCCTTGGTGCTGAGGCAGTTCGTTGATAAAAACTCCAATATAACCAATCAGGGCTGGGTCTTTTGACTCAGCCCTTTTATATGCCGGGAATTTGTATTATCATAGTCTGCATAAATAATAGCAGGAGAAAAGCCATGCCATCACAGGAGTATAAAATTAGGACAGCAACGCCTGAGGACGCAGCTGCCCTTTTGAAAATCTACGATTATTACGTGCGGGAGACCGCCATTACTTTTGAATACGATACACCTTCAGTGGAAGAGTTTGAAGGTCGTATGCGCAGGGTTCTTGAGCGTTTTCCATACCTTGTTATCGAACAGGGAAAAGAGATACTGGGATACGCCTACGCAAGTCCCTTCCACGAAAGGGCTGCCTATCAGTGGTGCGTAGAGATGAGCATCTATTTAAAGAAAGACGCCCGTGGAAACGGCCTTGGTCCTATGTTATACACCGAACTGGAAAACCGCCTCAAAGTCCAGGGCATCTTAAACTTCTACGCCTGCATTGGTTACCCTGACGTTGAAGATGAGCATCTCACCTTTGCCAGCGTCCGCTTCCACGAAAAGATGGGTTACACCCTCATCGGTAAATTCAGCAGATGCGGCTACAAATTCGACAGGTGGTACAACATGGTCTGGATGGAAAAGCTTGAGCCACTCCCCAAAGGCCACTTGGCACCTATATTGCCGAACTGAGGATTGCTTCCACATCGGCGCCTATAATATCAAGGCCCGTAGCTTTGATGAGTTCCACATCATCTATACCGTAGAAGTTTTGGGCGAGGGCTTTGATATAACCGAACCCAAACTCTTCAGGCACGTAGCTTCCGCCTGCAGTCATGACGTAGTACAGCTTTTTGGCTTTGCACAGACCTTTAGGGAAACCTTCCGGAGTATATTCAAAGGTCACTCCCAGAACATTTATGACTTCTATGTATTGCTTCAGCTTCGCGGGAAAAGACAGATCCCAGTACGGAGCAGCTATCACAATGGTGTCCGCCTTGGCGAACTGTCTTGCCAGAGCAAACATCTCATCATCAAAGGCCCCTTGAGCTATCAGACCATCTCTCTTTTCCAAATATCCCTCATCTGTCACAGGAAAAGAAATATCTTCCAACCTTACAGTTTCCACTTCACCATCAAGCTTTGCTAAAAGAGCTTTTGCCAGTCTCTTCGTTCTTGACTGGGCTCTGACACATGCATCAATAAAAAGAATCATAGGTCCCCTTTCCACGATGTTTGTACATTATTCGGGTGGCATCGATCAGAATTCCAGCTCCTTCTTTCTGAAGATCAGGATTGAGATCACCAGCATAGCCAGGATGTAGATCACGATAGCTGGTAGTATCATCAGGAATGCGCTGGCTATATCTCCCATGATGAAATCTGAATAAGCAGATGCGATCATTCCCTGAATATACCAGGTCTCAATTCGCATTCTCTTGAGCATGGGGCTGAACAGGGTCGCAAGTCTGAATGCTATGGGAACAATAAGTTCAAAGGCAAGGTAGGCAAACAGGCCAATAGCTGCATTTTCTGACAGAAAATAGAAAATAGCTGCGATAGTCACATAGGCAATCTCCTCAATCAGCATAGAGATGAAGAGACATACCATGAACTTGCTCTCGGTAGCATTTAAGGTAATACCAAAGGCAACCTTTAGGATTGCTATATAGATGACTGACAGAATGAGCATTTCCAGAATAAGGAACAGTGCATCCAGGAATTTTGAAATAACAAATTTATCCCTGGAAATCCCGCGTCCTATAACACCTATCATTGCCATGGATTTAAACTCGTCTCCATAAACTCCAAGCAGGGCTGAAAAGCCGATGACCAGATCTACAAATCCAAGGTTCTGACTAATATGTTTTACGTAAAAGAAATTTCGGTCAGGGCTGTCACCTATTCCCTTAGCCAGGGATACTGCAAGGTAGACCCAGGAAGCTACCAGTAGCAGCCAGGGGACGATCTTTGACATGATCCTTCTCATGTCAGCTTCAAGCAATTTTCTCATAGATCCATCTCCTTTCTGTCAAAGGTAAGCACATTGACAACAATAACTATCAGCAGATAGAACAGAGCCACGATGAGACTTCCGCCCACATTTCCTGCCTGGAACTGGGCAAAGGAGTCATCCAAAAGACCTATGTAGCTTAAGTCATATACTGGAAGCTTTGTGGACTCCTGAAGCTTTTGAAGAATCCCCTGTGCAGTAACACCTACCACGATCATTACCAGCATTCCTCCTGAGGAACTCATTGTAAGGAACAGAACGAGAGAAGCCAGGGCAATTATTCCGATTCCGCGGATGATGCAGAATACGCAGAACAGCAGTAAGAAAGCATTCTGAGTTGGAGTGATGGGAAGCTCCATGATACTATTCTTCAAAAGAGCTGTCAGAAACAGGATCGCATATGTGCCACACAGAAGTATAAAGCTGTCTCTGAGTTTTGATCTTACAATACTTTTTCTGGACATGCCCATTCCGATGACGCTGATCATAATGCCGCTCTTTATCTCATCTGTATACACGGACAGATAGATTGGTATAAGTACAAAGGTAAGACCGAATGAATTAAAGAATAACTTGTAAAAATCCATGTGCTCCGCAGCAGTGGAAGCGGGCCTTTTAAAGAGCACGATCAGAGCCATTATAATAACAACTACGTACAGACTGGGCTTTGCAATTATTCTTTTTAAATCAGCACGCACTAGTCTATTCATTGATTTGAACCTCCGATCAGACGGAAATAGAAATCCTCGAGGGAAGATTTCTCAACAACCTCACGCATAACCTTTATTCCGTTTTCTTCAAGAACTTTTTTTGCCCTCTCAACATCCTCAACTGCGATCTCAACTGCAGGCTGATTCTCCTGAAGATCCTGCTGGGTGATCTCTTTTACCACATAACCTTCATTGACGATGCCAAAACGGTCAGCTGTGTGTTCCAGCTCACCCAGAATATGTGAAGATACAATGACAGTCATGCCATTTTCATCACGGAGCTTTTTTATAAGATTACGAACATCGGCAATACCCTGGGGATCAAGACCGTTTGTGGGCTCATCCAGGATAAGGATCTCAGGATTTCCTAAAATTGCATTGGCGATGCCAAGTCTTTGCTGCATACCAAGGGAGAAGGATTTAACGGGCTTTTTGACACCCTTAAGTCCCACGATCTCCAGAACTCTTGCAATCTCAGCTTTGCGCTCTTTTCTGGGAATTCCCTTTATGGTGGCGAAATACTGAAGGTTCTTTTCTGCAGTCAGATATGAATAGAATCTGCAGCCAACAAAGAATCCAATCTTGCTTCTGTTCTTATAGAGCTCCTTCTTTGTGGCAGAGCCAGTTATGGAGACATCTCCGGAATTGACTTCGGAAAGACCCAGGATCATCTTAAAGATGGTTGTCTTACCTGCACCGTTTCTGCCCACCAGACCATAGATATCTCCCTTGTTCACCTGCATGTTAACATTCTTTAACACTTCGTGTTTGCCGTATGATTTATTTACATTTTCAAGCTTGATTACCGCTTCACTCATATACACTTTCCTCCTTATCACCAAACTTTGATCCGCTTGTCGGGAGCCAGATACATTCCATCCCCCTCCTGTATTCCGTAGGTTTCATAGAATTCGTCAAACTGTTGGAGTCCTACGTTTGCTCTGTAGAAGGCCAGTGGATGTACATCGCCTAAGAGCATTTTTTCGTATTCCAGAGGAACGTTACATCTCCACAGCCTTGCAAAGGACCTGAAGTACAGGTCGTAATCAAAGCCATTTATCTTGGAGGCCAGATAAAGAGTGATCCTAAGTCCTCCCATGTCCGCTGTCGCTTCGCCGTTAACGGTAGAACCGCCATATAGTCCGGCGCCGGCAAATGGTGTCTTGGTTGTATAATAGGCAGCAACCTTATCATTCTTGTCATTGAAGGCTGACATGTCTTTGTAGGGAAGCCACTGTTTTCTCTTTCCATCTTTGTCAAACTGGGTTCCGCTCTTGTCAAATCCGTGAGTAAGCTCATGTCCGACGATGGCGCCAAGACCTGCCAGTTTCTCCTCATAGGCCATATCCGGAGAGTAGGCAACAGGCTCACAGATTCCGGCACAGATGTAAATGCCGTTTGTGGCGCCGCTATAGAAAGCATTGGTCATTGTCGTTGACTGGCCGCTGTCCACAGGATCCCAGTAATCTCTGTTGAATTTTTGGGCCGATAGAAATGCGTTATGATACATGCCGTACCTTTTGGCGGCAAAGTATGCATCAAGGAATGACCCTCCTTCTTCCTTGGATTTAAAGGGGGACTTGCTGTAATCCAGAACTTCAAAGTTCTGATATGCAATATGTATCTTTACGTTATCAAGCTTCTCGACGCAAAGAGCCTTGCCTTCGTCGGAGAGCCACTCTTCCTGTGAAAAGATATCTCTAAGTCCTGCAATGATGTCCTTGGTTATGCTGTTTAGCTCACCGGTTATACTGTCGTCAAAGTAGTTCTCAACATAGACCTTGTTTAGTGCACCAAGCATTGGTGTACCGCCAATGTACTGCTCAAACTGAAGCTCATCCTCGATCTGCTCCGGAGTCTTTCCTGTGTCCAGCCGCTTATTTGCTCTGGAAATGGAAAAGTTATAGTAGGCATCGTAGGTCTCTCTGTCCAGATAATATCCGCTCTGGAGACAGTAGTTAACGATGAGGTAATCCTTCATATTCTCCAGATAAGAAGCCTTGCAGAGTTTACTTAGGTTTTTTGCAAAACGAGGGCTCATAACAAGATATTCAGTATCAGTAAATCCCCAGGAATTAAGGATATCATCCAGAGGAAAAGAGCCTGAGTAGCCGACTACTGTTTCCCTGTCCTTGGCAAAGGTTTCCAGTGTATCAAAGTCAATACCTTCTGTGGCAAGAGATAGCTTTTTCTCCCACATAAGGCAGTTCTTGAACATCTTCCTGGCTTCATCTTCAGAGTATCCCGCCTTTTGAAGTATATATACAGCCCTGTTTGATGTCTGCTCATATATCTCCAGTCCCTCTGCAGTGCCCAGATCAGTATAATGGGGATTCCCTTGGCCATCCAGCATTGAAAGTTCCGGTAGATCGATCATTGTGAGATTGATATCCGGGAATTTTTCTGTATGATAATTGGTCATGACCTGCACTGCTATAGGAGCCAGCGCCATGGGGTTTCTTTCAAGATCACCAAAAAAGGCATAGAGCTCCTCCATGCTGCTGATGGACTCAATATCCTGGATATAAGGCTTTAAAGGCTCTATTCCCTGACTGTTACGATAGTCCCAGTCTGAAGAAAGACCGTAGTACTTCCGCAGTACTGCTGCCTCTTCTCCAGGTATGGACTCGTCTGTTACAGACTTTTTCATTTTGGCAATAACTTCTCTTTCTATATCCTGCAACGGGGCGCTGTACTGATTCCCCAACTGGAGCTTCCACTCCTTGTTTGATGCAGCTGCAAAATCATCCTGAAGCCGTATTTCTTTGTCTGCCGATACGGTGTCAAAAAGGTCAGAATCTATCCATGGCCCGGTGAATTCCAGGGGATCCTTTGTGGCAATACTGACAGTTCCGCCTCCGACTTCCGAAGAGCAGGCAGTTACCGATATGGCCAGTATGATCGCCAGCATCGCAGCTATCTTGTTCTTCATCATCTACTACTGTTCCTCCTCATACTTTTTTAAACAGTTAATGTGCGAAATGAATGATTTTTTCATACAATTTCCGACATTACCATTATGTCATAGTGAAGTGATATAAATAATAAAGTAGATATTAATAAACAATAAAAAAAATATGCATCCGTCAGAAGCGCATTTTTGCGCATTATAAGTGGTATAATTTTTTTGGAGGAAAGGCAAAGGATGATTCCATGTTAGAGAAGATAAGGAACTATTTCTTTCCGGTGATCGATGACGAAGTCAGAGAACTGATGGATAAGAACAGCACGAGAAATATAGAGCGAATCTCTATTGTCGTGGCTATCTTTGAGTCCATTACGCTGACTTTGTTTGTCGTGACCAGAAAGAGCCTGGGAAGAAACGAATGGATAAGCATTTACAGTGTGCTTTTCTGCATAGTAACCTGTCTTGTAGGCTTTTTTGCTACAAGGGCACTTCTGAAAAAACCATCCATGAATCATTTACAGGTAGTGGCAGTTAATGCTATCTACTATATGCTCATGTCAATCTGGGCTGTACTGGCATCTTATCGCCGATATCAGGAAGGAGAACAGATACTGACTTTCTATGCGGTGGAGATCATGCTGGTCTGTTTTATTGTCTTTAAGCCCTGGGTTAGCGCCATAGCTACACTGTTTTCGTATGGTTTCCTGTATGCGTTTCTATATAGAATAGACGGAGCTGCAGGGATACATGTCATAAATTATTGTGTTCTGATGATAGTTTCAGTCACCGGAATGGTGATTCGTTTTCACTCCCTACTCCGGGCTTCCAGAGCTGTTGTTCAGCTTGAGAAAGCCAAAGATATGGAAATCCAGGACAAGGTAAATATCCTTCAGGCTATTGCTGATATCTATGATCAGGTTAATCTGATCGATTTCATAGAAGGAACAGAGATTTCTGTCAGAGACAAGGATCCGGTGAGGCGCAGCATCGATCTTGGTTCCCAGAATCACACCGCTTTAAGCAGGAGACTCAGAGAAAAAATAATGCCGGATCAGCTTGAAGACTTTATAGAGTACACCAACATCTCAACTGTCAGATCCAGACTTGCAGGGAAAAAGCTTCTTAGTAAAGACTTTGTTGATATGGGTGAAGGATGGTTCAGAGCCCAGTACATTCCCGTGGAAGTAGATGAAAATGGTATTCCTACACAGATTGTCTTTACCACACGAAATGTAAATGGCGAGAAGATGCGTGAGGAGCACCTTATCAGAATTGCCATGACAGACGAGCTTACCAGGTTGTTTAACCGTAGAAGCTACGAGGAAGACCTGAATAAAGAGATAGAAAAAGGGCTTGATAAGGATTTTGTCATTTTATCAGCTGACGTTAATGGGCTTAAGATGGTCAACGACACCAAGGGACATGCAGGGGGCGATGAACTGATAAAAGGTGCAGCAGAATGTCTTTTAATGGCTATTGGTGGTAAGGGGAAGGCTTACCGAACAGGTGGAGATGAGTTTGTAGCGATCCTCCACACGGACGATCCAAAGGACATATGTGAAGATGTGGAAACCCTGGCAGGAAGATGGCGCGGAAAGTATTCGGATAAGTTATCAATCTCAATCGGCTATGCTTCCTACGTTGATAATCCTGACATGACAGTCCATCAGCTGGAGAAGAAGGCGGACGACGAAATGTACCAGTCAAAAGCCAGATATTATGAAACAAATGGAATCGATCGAAGAGTCCACAAAAGGTAATTATATAAAAGTCATGGTATAATTATTTATGAATAATTGCCATGGATGAATCTGGTTCGTATAAAACTATCAGAAAGTCATTTTTCTTAGGTGGAGGCCAGACATATGAGCGAGATCAATAAATTAAATGAAAAGGAACTTAATATAATTGCCGGGGGCGAAGCCGTAGAGATACCTCCAGGAACACAGATTCCCGGATATGCTACGAGGCGAGATAATAATGGAGGTCTTAGTGGCTATGCTCCTACACAAGATGACATTCTAAAATATTATGAGAAAAAAAGGCACTAAAAAAAAGAAACCTCTACAAAGATTGACGATTAATGCTATTCTTATGGTTTCAGCAAGTCTTTTGTTAATAGTTGGAAGCATAGGATTTGCACTTAACATCGCAACATCTATTCAGGGATATAAGAGAGAGACAACTCACAGTTTGGAGTTTGCTCTCTCTATTCTTGATGCCAATTTCGTGGAGTATATCTGCGACGAAGTGAGAAGCACTTATGATCAGGTGGAATCTGAAGGTCTTGACGATCCCTTTTCAAAGGAATACATGGACAGGTTCGCCTATCTTATCAATGATGATTTTTGGGTTTCAAGAGCGGTTATGGAAAAGGCTGTGGATTATGCCCAGTTAGATAGTGTTGCTATAGTAATTCCGGATGAAGAAAGACATCGTATTATCTATGTCATTGATGGCTATGATCTGGAACATGCTTATGCGCCGGGACAGTGGATTCGCACAGATATTCCAGGGCAGGATAGCCTCGAAACAATAGAGAAGATAGCTTCTTCTGATGCTTCCATGATTTTTGGATATGGTGACGTCAATGGATGGATAGCCACTAATTACGTAAAGCTCTATGATAAAGAAGGAAATTTTATCGCTTATGTAACAGGCGATATTTATATAAATGATTTTGTAAAAAGTGTTGCCAGGAACTTTATCTTTTTCCTGCTTGCACTTTTGATGCTGGTGATCCTTACAGCCGTTATCATTTCTTTTGTCGCTAAAAGAAATATCATTGATCCTATCAATTTACTGGCAGAGTCTGCCTATGAATATACCAAAAGAGATAAGACTGCTGAGGAGGTGACTGAGACCTTCTTTGAGAACAGGTCTATGGGAGCATCCCTGGAAATGGATACTCTGGGCCGGACCCTTTCCGACATGGAGAAGGATATAAACGAGACCATGCGTAGGATCAGGGAGATGACTTCTGAGAAAGAACGTCTTTCAGCGGAGATGTCCCTGGCCACCAATATCCAGGCAGGTGTTCTTAAGACTGATTTTCCTGCATATCCTGACAGGCATGAATTTGATATCTTTGCATCCATGACTCCAGCCAAGGAGGTTGGTGGTGATCTCTATGATTTCTTTTTGATAGACGACGATCACCTGTGCATGGTAGTGGGTGATGTTGCAGGCAAAAGTGTGCCAGCAGCTCTTTTCATGATGATCACGACCATCATTATCAGAAATGTTGCGACCATGGAGAAGAGCGTTTCCCAGATCATGAAAAAAACAAATCAGCAGCTCTGTAGGAACAACAAAGAGTTTTTGTTTGTTACTGTGTGGCTTGGAGTTTACACTATCTCTGAGAGAAAGCTGACCTTTGCCAACGCCGGTCATGAGAACCCGGTTATCTTTAGAAAGTCCGAAGGAGAGTTTGAGTTCTATATCACAAAGCATGATCCGCCCCTTGGTATTGATGAAGATATGGAGTTTTCAGAGGACACCGTTGACCTGGCTCCCGGCGATAAGTTTTTTGTATATACAGACGGCGTAGTGGAGGCTACAAGGGGAGATGATGTGCTGTATGGCAATCAGAGACTCCTTAGCTGTCTGAATGCTAACGCTTCGCTTCAGGTAAAAGAGCTATTAGGCGTGGTGGAAGGTGACGTGGGTAAGTTCATAGAGGGTGCGCCACAGTTTGATGATCTTACTATGCTTTGTCTTGAAGTGCTAACGTGATATGGAATATAATTAATTCTGTAGCAGATTTTTTCGGGGATTCTAAGTTCTGAAATATAGGGGTAGGAACGTATGAAAAAATGGAAAATCTGGCAGATTATACTGTTTACTACTATGTGCGTGGGTTTGAACTTGGGAGGGAAGTTCTTGTCCGTTAAGTTGGAATGGCCTTTTTGGGCTGATTCCTTTGGCACGGCGCTTTGTGCTTACATCGCCGGGCCTTTCTGTGGCGCAGTAGTAGGTTTGACCGGTAATCTTGCCTACAGCGTTGTCAATCCGATCTCGGCTGCCTATTCTATCACCAGCATTGCCCTGGGCATTATCGTTGGTATGGCGGCTAAGAGAAAATGGTTTGATCATTTCTACGGCTTTATGATGGCCGCTTCTTTAGCTATGCTCACAGCACTGGTGGTTTCGGTGCCTGTGAATCTTACTTTTACCGATGGAAGAACAGGAAACATTTGGGGAGATGGGATAATCAATTACTTTTTGGAAAGGGAATGGCCCATCTTTATTTGCTGCGTACTGGGACAGCTGGCAATTGAATTTGCCGACAAGGTCCTTACTATTGCAGCTGTTTATGTTGTTGTGCTTTTAAGGAAAGCCAGGAAGGAAGATGCAAAAGATAAGGCAATACAAAGAGGTAGTACTGTTGGAACAGCTCTTTTCCTGATCCTGTCTCTTAGCCTTGCCTTTGAGATGCCTGTAAAAGCACAGGAAACAGTACATGATACGGTAGACTTTAATGATTATGTCCAGAGCGTATTTAGCAGTAACAACGGACTTCCCTGTGGCGAAGCCAATGACATTGTCCAGACCAATGATGGTGTCCTTTGGATCGGAACCTATGCGGGCTTGTATCGTTATAACGGCCGTGAGTTCAGATGGATCGATGGGTATGAGACTGTAAAGAATGTAAACTGTCTCTATGTTGATGAAGAGGGACGTCTTTGGATAGGCACCAATGACAATGGCCTTGCAATTGTTATCCGTGAGCAGGTGGTCAATGTCATTGATCAGTCCGGCGGGCTTCCATCCAATTCAGTAAGAAGTATCATCCGTGCAACTGACGGATATTATTATATTGGAACTTCAGGCAGTCTTCAGGTTCTTGCCATGAACAATGGTCTTAAGATTGCTAACACTCTTGAAGAGATCAATTATGCGGATAGTATAGCGGCAGATGATGATGGTCATGTGGCAACCGTTACTTCGAGTGGGGAACTGTTCCTGCTGAAGAGAGGAGAGGTCCTTGACAGTTTTCAGCTTCCTGATGGAGAGGATGTTTACAACTGCTGCTCTTTTGCTCCGGATGGAACTCTGATGGTGGGAACATCAACGAATCGTATCTATAGCTTCAATGTTTCTGAGGACAGGCTGGCTCGAAAGACTGTCAGGGTATGCGAGTATGTAAATCATATCAATGAGCTTTATTATATTAACGATGACACTCTGTTCATCTGCGCTGACGACGGTGTTTCTTATCTTGATACCGCAGGATCTCATCGCCTCAACACAAACGATTTCAATAACTCCATCGATAATATGATATACGACTATCAGGGCAACCTTTGGTTTACATCCTCAAGGCTTGGCCTTTTAAGACTGGCCAAATCACCCTTCAGAGATGTTTACGGTGCTGTTGGTCTGGAGCGAAAAGTTGTCAACGCTATTGTTTCATGGCAGCGCTGCTATTACATTGGAACCGACAAAGGCCTCGATGTTGTGGATAAATCAGGCCACACCCAGATCACCAATGATCTTACCGAGGAGCTTGACGGAAAAAGAATTCGTTGCATGTATGTAGATGAAAAGAATCATCTGTGGGTATGTACCTATGGCAGCGGCCTTATAGAGTATTCTCCTAATGGGGAGAAGTGGTCTTACAATGCGGATAATGGAAGCTTCGGAAACAGGGCCAGAATTGTTACAGGTCTTTCCGATGGAACCATATTGGCAGCAGGTGATACAGGTATCAGTTATATCAAGGATCATGAGATAGTGAATACCATAAGCAATGAGGATGGCCTTATCAATTCAATGATCCTGACCCTGACAGAAAGAGCAGATGGCACAATCCTGGCAGGTACCGATGGTGACGGAATCGCAGTTCTGAAGAATGGAAAAGTTGACCGTATGCTTACCAGAGATGATGGACTTAGCAGCGGTGTTATCCTAAGGACTGTTAAGGATCCAAAAACTGAGGGAGTGTTTATAGTTACCAGTAACAGCCTTTGCTACCTTGATCCTGAAGGGACTATAAGAGTTCTGGATAAATTCCCTTACTTTAACAACTATGATATCTGGGTTAAGGATGAGGACACACTTTTTGTTATGTCCAGTGCAGGAATCTATGTGGTGGAACGTGATGAGCTGGTGGAAGGAGGAGAGATCGCCTGGGAGCTTCTGGATGCGAGAAGGGGACTGGGAACATCTCTTACAGCCAACTCCTGGAACTACTACAACGGAAACGGTGAGCTTTTCCTTCCTTGCGACACAGGTGTTTATATCATTGACGTAGAAAAGTACAACACGGATGCCCGTTCTTACAGAATGCAGCTGGCATCTGTTCGTCTGGATGGTGTGCTTCAGCCTATGGCCCGAATGGGAGCAATTACAGTGGGACAGGGAGTAAGCCGTGTGGAACTGTCACCGGAGATCCTTAACTACACTATTCAGGAACCAAACGTTGGATATCTTCTTGAGGGATATGATAACCAATGGACGATAGTTCCTCAGAACAGCCTTAACAATATCATTTACGTTAACATTCCTTCCGGAGAGTACACCTTCCGTCTGGCAATTTTTGACAGCGCAGGAGAAAAAGTTCTGGAGGAAAGAAGCTTTGAGTTGGTTAAGGAAGGCGAATTTTATGAGCAGCCAGGCTTCACAGCATATATGCTTATTATCCTGTCACTGTTCATCATATGGTTCACCTGGATGATTGTTCAGAGACAGATTAACCAGCAGCAGATCAAGATCAACATGGCCAATGAGACAGTAATGGCTATTGCGAACGCAGTCGATGCTAAGGATGTAAGAACTAACCAGCATTCAACCAGGGTTGCTGAATACTCAGTGTTGATCGCTCAGGAAATGGGCTGCTACAAATGGTGGCAAAGAGACAAGTTCCTGTCCAATCTTCGCAAGGCTGCCCAGATGCATGATATTGGAAAGATCGCTATTCCAGATGGCGTACTTAACAAAGTGGGAAGGCTAACCGATGAAGAGTATGCCAAGATGAAGTCCCATGTTGTGAGTGGAGCAGAGATTTTAAAAGACTTTACACTGGTTGAAAACGTAGAGGAAGGCACCAAATACCATCATGAAAGGTATGATGGAAAGGGTTATCCGGAGGGCCTTAAGGGGGAAGAAATACCTCTTTATGCAAGGATCATTGGTGTTGCGGATGCATTTGATGCCATGACTTCCAACCGTGTATACAGAAACCACATGGATACAGACTATGTAATGAATGAGATGAAACGTGGCCGTGGAACACAGTTTGATCCGAATGTTCTGGATGCTTTCATCAGACTTGTTGAAAAAGGTGTAATAAATCTGGATGCGCTTTATGCCCAGAGGCGAAGCGAAATCCAGCAGGCAGATCACGATGCACAGGAGGAACTGTCAAGGAGAGTAGAGGAAGACAAGAAGATCCAGGAAGCTGAAATGAAGGATCAGGATAATAATGATCCGGAGGATGAGAAAGGAGCTGACCTATGAAGAGAGAAAAAATCATAACATCTCTGACGTGTCTGGTGCTTCTTATTATCTTCGTTGGTTGCTACCGGATCATAAATCCATCGGTTGCCAAAAGCTCCCTGAAGATTGGTTTTGTCTACGACAATGACGAGAGCACACCTTATACCTATAATTTTTCACTTGCAAAGGATGCGGTGGAAAAGAAATATGGAGAGCAGGTAACTATACTGACCTGTAGTAATGTTCTTGATGATGAGATGGAAGAACCTTTAAGGGAACTGGCGGATGAAGGCTGCGACATTATCTTTTTTAACGGTTACAGTGAACTGGTAAAAGAGCTGGCTCCTGAATATCCAAAGATCCAGTTCTGCCAGACTTCATATATGGACATGAACGGAGTGAGTGTCCCGGATAATTACCACACCTTCAAGGGCGAGGCTTATCAGGGGCGATATGTAAGCGGAATTGCAGCAGGCAAAAAGATTGCCCAGATGATCTCGGATGGTGTTATTACTGAAGATAAGGCATTAGTTGGCTTTGTTGCTGCTTTCCCTACATCAGAGGTTATTTCCGGATATACAGCTTTTATTCTGGGGGTTCGCAGCGTAGTCCCAACAGCAAGGATGGAGGTCAGCTACACCAATACCTGGAGCAGCTATGCTCATGAAAAGAGTGCAGCAAAGAAACTTATTGAGGACGGATGCGTTGTGATCTCTCAGCATACCGATACCATTGGCCCGGCTATCGCCTGTGAAGAGGCATCAGAGACCGGTCGGGTTTACTTTGTGGGCTACAACCAGAGTATGTCAGAGGTTGCACCGGGAACATCACTGGTAACCTCAAGGATATGCTGGGAACCCTATATTCTATCAGCTGTTGAGGCGGTGATGGCAGATAAGAAGATAGAAACTGTCGTACAGGGACGTATCCACGGAAATGACGTTTCAGCAGGTTTTGAAAAAGGCTGGGTTGAAATGGTGGATCTCAACCAGCAGATAGCAGCTCTGGGAACCCAGGAAGCCATGGATAGTGCCATAAATCGTTTTAAGCGTGGAAATGGCGACTTTGTATTCAAGGGAGATTATATCGGAGTGAACCCAGACAATCCATCGGATACCTGGGATCTTAATAAGCCCTATATTGAGAATGAAAATACATCATATCCTTTGTTTAATTACATTCTTTCTGATATTATATCTATCGTGGAATAAGAAAGGATAGATTAAACAGATATGAACGTAATTATTGCTAACATCATTGATTTTATTGCAGCCATGGTCCAGGTGGGCTCAGGAGCCATTAAGAAAAAGAGCCGCATCCTGATCGTACAGATAGTCCAGATCCTTATGCAGGCTGTAAGCATGCTGCTACTTGGAGGAGTGACAGGCGCAGTAAACAATGTGCTTTCATGCTTCAGAAATTATCTTTGCTACAAAGAAAAGCTGAACACAGCATGGAAGGTCATACTTATCATAGCTTCAGTGGGGATGACAGTTCTTTTAAATGAACAGGGATTTCTTGGTATCATTCCTGCAGTAGTATGTGTGGTATACATCATCTTTATGGACGTTAAGGATCCCATTAAGTTTAAGCTTTTGGTGACACTTTCTTTTGTGCCCTGGATGTTCTACCACTTTATTCTGGGATCCTATACCGGAGCATTATTCGATGCGGCAACTGTTGTTACCAATGGAGTAACTCTTTTCAAGATGATAAAAGACAAGTCCAATCAATAAATGATAACTTTGTATATCAAAGTGTAAGAAGAAATGCTTCTTTCCAGGTGATATAATAATAGAGTGGGTTTTTCTGCAACTATTATGAAAGCTGGAAAGGAGCATTTTTTATGGCAATTGATCTTGGCAAGATGTCGAAGCTTGGCTTCGGCCTAATGAGGCTTCCGGAGAATGACGGTGTAATTGATCATGAGCAGGTTTGCAGAATGGTTGATAAGTACCTGGAGGCAGGTCTGAACTACTTTGATACAGCCTATGTTTATCACGGCGGAAAGTCAGAAGTAGAGGCTAGAGAGGCCCTTGTAAAGCGCCATCCAAGAGACAGCTTCATGCTGGCTACAAAGCTTCCTGCATGGGAGATTAAAAAGGCTGAAGATGTGGACAGGATTTTTAATGAACAGTGTAAGAGAGCTGGAGTTGATTATTTTGACTTCTATCTGCTCCACTCCATTGAGGATGGTAACAATTATGATACCTATGAGAAGTATGACTGCTTCAAGTGGGGAGTACAGAAGAGAGAAGAAGGAAAGATAAAGCACTTCGGATTTTCTTTCCATGGAAGTCCTGAGCTCTTGGAACAGATTCTTGATAAGCATCCTGAGGTTGAGTTTGTGCAGATCCAGCTGAACTATCTGGACAGAACAAACCCTGTAGTAAGATCCCAGAGGCTTTATGACATCCTTCACGAGAGAAATATTCCTATTATAGTTATGGAGCCTGTTCGTGGTGGAATGCTGGCTGGCATGGTTCCTGAAATAGAAGAGAAGTTTAAAAAGAGACAGCCTGACAAGTCCATTGCTTCCTGGGCCCTTAGATTTGTTGGTTCCCTTCCGGGAGTGATGACAATCCTTTCAGGAATGTCCAACGAAGAACAGATGGAGGATAACCTTAAGACCTTTACTAACTTCGAACCCCTTGCGGAAGATGAGCTTGCAATTGTAAATGAAGTTACTGAGGCAATCCTGGCTATCCCTCAGATCGGATGTACAGCATGCAAATACTGCTGCGACGGATGTCCACAGCAGATCAGCATCCCTGATGTATTCAGAACTATAAATACTTTGAGGAGATATCCTGACGATTGGAGATCCAAGAACTTCTACTCAGGACTTGTCCAGAGAAGCGGAAAGGCTTCAGACTGTATCGCCTGTGGACAGTGCGAAAGCGTTTGTCCTCAGCACCTTCCTATCATAGAGCTTATGAGGGAGGCAGCAGATATTCTCGATAAATAGGTTTTTCCTTCTGCCTCATGATGGGGCTGGTAAACAATCTCACTGCTGATGACCTGTCCCAGGGCGAAATGGCCAAGATGGCAGGTATCAGCAGAGAGTGTTTCACGAGGAGAAGGGAATGTCCCCTGGAGAGTACAGGGCTCTATTCGTTGGGAATATGGAAAAGTGATCTGGTCCGTGACATTTAGCGGATATGGTATGATACGAGGAATTCCTCCTGTGGAGCAAGCTTGTTGCCATACTCTCTTTCGCTGATATCGCCTGCAAATCCCACCTTATCACATCTTCCATACCAGGGCTCGATGCAAACGAAGGGAGCTTTCTTGCCGGCTGGAGACCACACTCCGAAAAGTGGAGAATCGAAGCGTACGGTCAAAAGCTCTTTTCCTGATGGATCAAGAATTGCAACTGCGTCAGCCTGATCGTTCTCTATGATAAGGGCATCCTCGTCAAAGAGTTCGTAGGAGAGTGGGAGCTTTCCTGCATAAAGAGACAGCTCTTTTGTCCTGTCTGAAAGACAACCGCTGCCATCGCCTTCAATGATATTTGCCTTCAGGGCGCCTTTAAGGGGCTGACCCTTTTTGGTGAACAGGAGCTGATCCTTTGTCAGGTCGCAGTTAAAGGCCGGGTGTCCGCCTATTGAGAAGAAAATGTCTTTATCTGAAGGATTCTTAACCTTCCAAAGTACCTCTACGCCGTCCTTTGAGAGCTTATATCCAAGCTGAAGAATGAAAGCAAAGGGGTATTTTTTCAAAGTCTCGCTATTATCCCTAAGTTCAAACCAAAGCTCATCCTCTGTCTGGGACAGCTGCTCAAAGTCCATGTCCCTGGCAAAACCATGCTGTGACATCTCGAAAGTCTTTCCGTCCCAGCGGGATTTCTTTTCCCAGTAGTTACCGACAAGGGGGAAGAGAACCGGTGATGTCCTGCCCCAAAATGCAGGATCTGCCTGCCACATGAGCTCTTTGCCATTCTTTTTTAGAGAGTGGATTTCGGCGCCATGGTCGGAAACTGTCAGAGTGTAGGTTTCGTTTGATATAGTGTATTCTTTCATGTTGACCTCGCTGAATTTGGGTTATTTGATGTTCTTAGTATATTATAATATAACAATATGGGGGAGATGGGGTATATGGCCTGGAAGTACATGGAAGGAAATATGATATGAAGATAGACAGACAACATGTTAAGGAAGCATTTGCTTCATATACAAGGAAGTATGATCCGGAGGATACGAAGATTGCTCTTAAGATAGCTCATACCTATCGGGTGGCGGATAATTGCGAGAAGATTGCAAAGTCTATAGGACTGACTGAAGAGGACATTGAATTTGCCTGGGCTTCCGGAATGCTCCACGATGTGGGACGATTTGAGCAGGTGAAGAGATATAACACTTTTATTGATTCTCAGTCAGTTGATCATGCGGAGTTCGGCGCAGACCTGCTTTTCGGACCTGACAGACTGATCGAAGATTATATTGAAGAATGTGATGAGGGTTTCGAGCGTAAGATGGAGATCGTCATCCGTCAGCACAACAAGTTCCGAATTGATGAATCTGTACAGGGTGATACCCTGACTTTTTGCAATATACTTCGAGATGCGGATAAGATTGATATCCTTAGGGTAAACGTGGAGACTCCAATGGAGGAGATCTACAATGTGACTGAGGAAGAATTGTTTTCTACTGGGGTTTCCGACAAGGTAATGGCACAGGTCAGAGAGCATCATGCAGTATTGAGGGATGTAATGGAAACACCGGCGGAGCACCTTATTGGTCACATTGCCCTAGCCTTTGAACTTGTCTTCCCAAAAAGCTGGGAACTTGTAAAAGAGCAGGGATACCTCTACAAGATGTTTGATTTCCCATCCACTAACCCCACCACCCTCAAAGCTCTTGAGGACGCACGCAAAGAGCTGGAAGAATACTACGACGCCTAAAAAAAGAGGCTGCCAATTACTTATTGGCTTCCTCTTTTTCCTGCTCCATCTGCTTGATGAGCTTGTCAATCTCTGTCTGTGATAGCATTATTGAACCGTTATTCACGTCTGCCATTTTGTATACATCCTCCCCTCATAAACAAAGAATTAACAGTTACGTTTTCTACGAATGAATGAATACTAACAGAGTTGTTAATACATTGTCAAGAAAAACAAAAATCCAGTATTTATGCGGGAAAATGAAATTTTTTATCCCTGTTCACAACTGATTTTGTAATTGACGTGGAGTTTTTTGGGACAAAATAATAAAATGGAAGCATGGCAAAGAAAAGAAGATATCATTCATTCAAAGTAAGAAGAGAAAATCAAAAGCTGAAAAAGCAGATGGCCGAGAAGACATTCCCTCATCAGGAATTCGACGAGTACTGGAAAAAGCACTCGGAGGAGATGAAGAGGGCTGTTTATGACGCCTTTTTGGATGTGCTGGCAAACGAGAAGCTTTTTCTTTTAACTAAGGGGCCTTATGGCAAGGAGCAGAAGCAGGAACTGTCCCAGAGCAATGTGGGAAGGTTCTGTTCCTATGTGCCAAAGAAGTTCAATGCCCTTATGCTTCATGAGATGGCGCCGGATATTTCCAAGACCATCTATGGAGTTATCCTTAACTGCGACAATATGCCCCTGGTGGACTTTACTTTTGCAATCGATGAAAAGACTGCAACGTGGGTCATCATGAAGTACCTTAGGGAGAAGAAAAGAGATAACGAACTGATCGAGTATGTAAGGTCCCGCCTTAACGAGATGGTTGTATATGAGCAGATATCCCAAAACCCCAAGTACGTAAAGGCGGCTGGCAGGATCAGGAAATCCATGGAAGCCAAGATGCTTCTGTATCAGAATATCCAGACTTCCACCCCTAACGACTACACAACCCTCTTTCCGCTGGCGCGGCAGATGAAAAGACATTTCATCCTCCATATAGGTCCCACCAACTCGGGAAAGACCTATCAGGCCATGCAGCAGCTGATGGAGGCGGAGAGCGGAATATATCTGGCACCGCTTAGGCTTCTTGCCTACGAGCAGTATGAGAAAATGAACACTGAAGGCTGCCCATGTTCCATGATCACAGGAGAGGAGCGCATCATTATGCCAGGCTCCTTCCACCAGTCATCAACCATAGAGATGATGAATCTTGCGGAAGAGTGGGATATGGCGGTTATCGACGAGGCCCAGATGGTGGCTGACAGCCAGAGGGGCGGATCCTGGACTGCAGCTATTTTGGGACTGCGGGCAAAGACCATCCATGTCTGTGCTTCACCAGATGCGGAAAGGATCCTCACCAGGATGATAAAGTCCTGCAAGGATACAGTGGAGGTGGTTTACCACGAGAGAAAGACTCCTCTTAAGATGGATGAAGAGGCTGAGAACTTCGTGTTCCCTGATGATGTCAAAAAGGGTGATGCGCTGGTTGTTTTCTCAAGAAAAGACGTCCATAGCGTGGCAGCAGAGCTTCAGGACAGCGGAATAAAGTGCAGTATTGTCTATGGTTCTTTACCCTATGATGTAAGACACAGGGAGGCAGGAAAGTTTGCAGACGGCACTACGGATGTGGTGGTGGCAACTGATGCCATCGGAATGGGGATGAATCTTCCCATCAGGCGAGTTGTCTTTTTGCAGACCGTTAAGTTCGATGGGGTGAGGGAGCGACCCCTTACTGTGTCAGAGGTCAAGCAGATTGCGGGAAGAGCCGGAAGATACGGTATTTATGATGTTGGCTATGTGGGAGCTTACTACGACTACGACATCATTGAGAAGCTCCTGGGTTACAAGGCGCCTCCTGTCAGCAAGGCCATGATAAATATCCCTGAGGAGTTTTTGGAGAAGGATGGAAAGATATCCACCATTCTGGAGCTGTGGAATCAGATTCCTGCGGCGGATTATTACGATAAGGGCGATATAAATGAAAAGATCAGAGTTGCCCGTGCCCTTGAGGAAATTGAGGACGATAGGGAGGTGATCCGGAAATTCATAAGGATCCCTGCAAACCCTGATAACAAGGACACCTTTGATGTCTACACTTCCTTCTACAGAAACCTGGTATACGGAGAGGAAGTGCCCCTTGAGGAGACCATGAGTGAGTTTGACGGCTCCTTTATAAATCCTGCCGATAAAGGAGCGCTGCAGATCCTTGAGACCAGCAGCGCCGTGTATGATTTCCTCTATGCATTTACAAGACTTTTCGGATCTGAAGATGACCTTTATCCAATACTTGAGGTAAAAAGACAGATCTCCGAAAAAATCTTTGAAATTCTGGACAGACAAAAGCTAAGCATGAAGTCCTGCAAGCAATGCGGTAAGAAGCTTAAGTGGTCCTATAAATACAATGTGTGCCAGGAGTGCTACAGAAAAGGAAAAGTGAAAGGGAAATCCGGTCACTCTTTTCCGCTCCAGCAGTAAGTACAAAGTTTGCATGGCTCAAGAGGTATAGCCTCTACCATGTCATCAAGTCTGTGATAATGAAGGGATGTGAAGTTCAGTTCCTTCCTGATCTCCTCCAGCATTGCTTCATACTGAGGAGAATCAGGGTCTGTGTACTTCTTCACAGTCTCTTCGTTAGGACTTGGATATCCTTCGAGCTTTTCGATCACACGTCTTGTGATGAGCTCCAT
>CAMVRW010000008.1 GCA_947169985.1 uncultured Butyrivibrio sp.
CAACGTGCAGTGTGAGTGCCGTCGTGATTATCCTCGTAGGTATATTCATGAATATGTGTTGTTATAGTGCCATCATTGGAAATTGTAATCAGTTCGCCGCAAACTTCACAGACACCTGAAAGGGTGTTATCTGCTCCGTTTTTAACCCAATTAGTTACCTGATGCTCGCCCTCAGTAGTATCACCACAGGAGCAGACACCGTAATGCTTTGAATTATCATATGTATAGGAATAATTATGGACGTGGTCTGTAGGTGTAGTCTCTCCGGACTCATCTGTAATCTGCTCATAACCACATACAGTGCACCTTCCATCAACAATATTATGCTCTTCTTCCTGGATATCCTGACAGATACTGCAGGCTCTTGTATGAACTAAAGCATCCTTTGGATACCACTGAGTATAATTGTGAGTACAATCCTCAGGATTTACATTAGGCGCCGGTATAGTCGGATCAGGGTTGGTAGAATTATCGGTTGGAGTAGCAGGCTCCGGATCTGCGGCAGGCTGTGAAGCGGAAGATCTGGTTTCGCCCTGATGTCCACAGATTGAGCAAACGCTGATTTCTGTATCGCCTTCTCCAGCAACCCAGTTCATGGAATGGCCTTCACTCTGCACATCTCCGCAAAGAGAACAGGTTCTGGTGTGCACATCCCCCGCATCGGTCCAATCACCATAAGAATGTTCACAGGTAGGAATGGAATTTTCGGTAGTGTTATTCTCCAGCCCACTTCCATCGTATTCATCCGCGTACGCGAAGATAGACCCTATTCCTGTCGCTGTACATATCAGGCATAGGACCATCATTCCTACGAAAACTCGCTTAGCACCCTTCTTCAGATTGTTAAACTGTTTTTTCACATTATTCATAATATTGCCCCTCATAACCGAATATGAAACATGACCTCTTTCGAAGTTGTCAGCCATTCGGCAGACTGACATATATCCATGAGGCTGATTGTCCGTCTCCCCTGACGATCAGCCGGGATAAATCTCTTTTACGCAAGCCCGACCTCTTCTGCGTATGGCTCGAAATCAGCCTTGGTGAATACCTTGCCAACCTTAACGAACTCGTACTTGATAGCATTGAGATAATGCTTCATGTGTACCTCTCCGTTCGCCTCAGGATCTGCTGCTGCCAGGAATGCTGCGTTCAGGATGCAGTTCTTGATATTACCACCTGCAAATTCGAACTTCTCTGCCAGGAATCTGATATCCACATCTTCTGCAAGAGGTGTGGTCTTGGGAATTGTAGTTCTCCAAAGCATTTCTCTTGTATCCACATTCGGGAACTGGAACTCAACGATGTACTTCATACGTCTGAAGAACGCCGGGTCAATGTTGTGCTTGTAGTTTGTAGCAAGTACACAGACACCGTCGTAAGCTTCCATTTCCTGAAGCAAAAGGGCTGTCTTGTTGTTGGCGGATGCCTGGTTGGAACCACCGTCGTCAGAACGCTTAGCGAAAATGGTATCGCACTCATCGAAGAACAGTACGACATTACACTTCTTAGCTTCTCTGAAGATCATTGACAGGGATTTCTCAGTTTCACCAACGTACTTATCAACAACCTTGGAAATATCTACACGGTAAAGCTCAAGGTTAAGCTCATGAGCTATAACCTGCGCCATCATGGATTTACCGGTACCGGGAGCACCGAACAAAAGAACTGTAAGTCCACGACCGTAAGGATACTTCTTTGTATAATTCCAGGATTCATAGACCTGTTTCCTATAGGTCATCTGCTCGATCGCATGAGTGATGGTCTCCCTCTGATCCTCATTCATAACGATATCTTCAAATCCGAATTTAGCTTCTACTCGGCTTGCCTTCTGTGAAAGCTCCGAACTCATCTGAGCATTGCAGCCCTTGAAAAGGCTGGCTCTTGATATCTTTTCCTCATGATCCATGTTGGATAAGGACTTAGCCTTAACCAGCGCATCATGGATCTTTCCGGCTGTAAACAGGAACTTGGTGGACATCTCAAGAAGGTCCACATCCTCTGCCAGGTCAAAGCCCTTAGCAAAGTACTCCCAACAGGTAAGTCTCTCTCCTGTATCAGGAGCAGGAAGTTCAAGATCCGTAAAGTCGCTCTTGGTAACTTCTCTGAAGTCTATGAAGAGCTTACTCATTGCAAATACAAGGATGTCCTTCTCTGTTAGCTTTGAGAAAGCCAGATCCATGTATCCAAAGAACTTCTCTTTTTCCTCCTCGCGGAAGGTCAGCTCTGTAAGACAGCAGCAGGCCTTTGCCAGGATACACTCTCTTGTAACAGACCACAGTGCCTTATCAACAAACTGGAAGTCATAGTTAAAGAGTTTTTTACAGTTAATAGCTACAGCCTTAAGGCCATTCTCCTTACAAAACTGCTTAACGAAGAACTTTCGTCCGCTTCCGTCATCTCCGTAGTAATAGAAAATCCTGACTCCATCCTCATAGGAGATCTTCATGGCATCCAGTCTGCCCTGGTTCGCCATAACAGGATTAAGCTCCTCGTCATTTGTAAGCATACTGATGAATCTGTTGTAGTTTTCATCAAGCAAAAGAGGGTTACGACCAAACAGGAAGTCAATTATCCTCTTGTCAGGTGATACTACTGTTGAAAAAGGCATACTTCCCATAATCTGAAGAGGAAGCACCGGTTGGAGCTGCTCAAGGCAGGCACTCATATCACCGTAAGCACTGGTAATCGAAAAGGCTGATCCAAAGAACACCTTGGCTGCAGATTCAATTGTGGGTGCTGAAAGGGCACTGTTCTCATTTACGATATGGAACACGCCGGCGTAATCAGTCTGTGTTGATGACAAGATACCGCAGGCAAAACAGAACTTTGTGAAGGGTTCAAATTTAAGCCTCTTACACAGTTCGTAATATGGAAGCTCTATTCCCTCTGCAAGGGTAGCCTCAGCTCTATCATCAATCAGCCTGATCCTTTCAAGAACAGGTATCTTTGTATCTTCCTCTATTTCACTCCAGATATCAGAATTATCTTCGCCTGTAGCAGAGACTTCATCCTCCTCCTCGTCAATGGCATTATCGGCAGCAAAGTTGCCAAGAAGCTTCATAAGGTCATCATCAATATCTTCGTCCTCTGAATCATCATCGCCACCGGCAGTGCTGCTTCCTACATCAGCAAAAGCGCCGAAAATGTCATCGATATCACTTGTATCCTCATCCTTAGATTCCTTCTCTTCAGCAACAGGAGACACTGCACTCTCTCCCTTGATCCTTCTCTTATAGGAATCCTCCAGCCTGTTCTTACATGCCTCACCAGCCAGTTCAATATCCGGATAGAGCACGTTTTTATAGCCTCCCTCGCCATTGGCAAAGGTGACCTTCATTTTGGAGATATAGGTATCAAGACAAGCGTTTACGCAGTCAAAAACATACTGCATGTATTCGTTGTAGTCTTTAAAGGGCTTACTGTTATTACTCTCTTCAAAGCTTCCCATTAGCTGTTCTTTCCCTCTTACGCTTAATTGGTCTTAAAAACTGATCCCTTATCAAAAACGCTCTTGGCAGTATTAATTCCTGTCTGCTTCCTTAAGTCAAATACTCCGTGTTCCCCTTCGTTTATGAATGCAGCGGGCTTTTTTAAGTCGTACATATAAGTTACCTCGCCGTCATCACTGTTGTTAAAGTCAGGGTCATTCTTTTTTTGTTCCCGGTCGTTATTCTTCTTAGCGACCTTATCGTCCAGATAATTTCTCATAGGCTTTAATTCCCAAAGCTATCCGAAAGTTCCTCTGTTGGAGCTGTAACCTTTTCACGGTATTCCTCAGGGAAGTCATCAGCTGTTACTTCCGTAAGATCCAGATATCTGGTGGCGCAGTATCCGATGTTTCCCTTTTCGGTCACAAGATAGCACCAGTCATTTCCTGGAAGAAGGATGTATCCCTTACTGGACTTATTAAGCTTATTGAGAATAGTACAATTCTCATTTGGCTCTACTCTGAGGTTAAGCACTGTAGTCTTTGTATCTACCGTAAAGGTAAAGTACCTTATTGCAGGTGTTTCCGGCTCAGGCTCAGGCTCTGGCTCTGGCTCAGGCTCTGGCTCTGGTTCAGGTTCCGGTGCAGGTTCTGGTTCCGGTTCAGGCACAGGCTCCGGCTCAGCTACAATTACGTTAACCGCCTGATCGATAACCGGGTCAGACTCATCTGCCCCTATCACAGTTTCCGTAAGAACTGCCGTTTCAGCTCCTATTGATTTATTGGTCCTGTTGAAAACAGATCCTTTACCGGAAAGTAAAAGAAGTGATCCCACAGCCACTACAATGTAGAATGCAAAAAGATAAATAAAAATCCTTTGATTGTATCTCATTTCCACCCCCATAGATCAGCTTGTAGGAAGCTGAATGTATATACCCATTCCGTTGCCCTGTGGACTTCTGGCGTAGATTGTCCCGCCATAGTGCTCAACAATAGCCTTTGCCTGGGTAAGTCCAAGACCATTACCGCTGATGCGGTTAGATCCCTGATAGTTCAGCTCAAATATATGCTTTGTCTCGTCTTCAGGAAGACCTTCTCCTGTATCCTTCAGTACAATAAATATATCGTCATCTATGCTGGAAATCGTAATAACCAGGGTTCCTGCCTTCTTCATGTACTTAATGGAATTATCAATGATATTCCTGAACATGATAAGAAGTCTCTTGGCTGATGCCTTTACTGTCAGCCCTTCAGAAGCACTGGAGATATTTACACGAAGGCCTGCACTTTTGGCATCCTCCTCCAGCTCTTTGATAGCTCTTTTAGCAACTTCGATAATATCCACCTCTGTTGCTTCCTCTTCGTCAGGTGGAAGGAGACTGTCGAGAACGCCGGAATCTGAAGATACCTTAGCCGAGATTTCAGTATACTTATCTTCTACCTCTTTCCTTGCCATACCTTGAAGTGTAAGCTCATCATTGAGACGGTTTATATTAATCTGTCTCTGCTCAAGCTCCTTGTCCTTCTCTGTAAGAAGGGCCTCATAATCCTTTACCAGCTGATCCTTTTCAGCCTTAAGGATACCAATCTCCTGCTGCAGATGCTCAGCCCCTGTGTAGTCGTTATGATTCCTGTAACACTGATAGGAAAAATAGGTAATGCAAAGCGTAAACCCCAAGAATACCAGAATAATAAGGGTCAGGCTAAAGAAAAAGAATCCGACAATAGTAAGAACATACAGTCCGCATGATGCGATTAGTGAAATCTTCTGTTCTCGTGTCATTAAGTAATCCCCCTGCAATAGTTTAAAGTTTGTCCAGATTTATTCTTCGACGGCCTTCTTTGTTGGCTGCCTCGTGATCATGGGTTGCCATGACCACTGTGACTCCCTGGCCATTAATAACCTCAAGGAGTCTGTTTATTTCTTCTGAAGATGTGGGGTCAAGATTCCCGGTGGGTTCGTCCACCAAAAGATATTTGGGATTGTTGATGATTGCCCTGGCAAGACATACCTTTTGCTGCTCACCGCCGGACATCTCCTTGGGATATCTCTTGTGAAGATTGTCGATTCCAAGCATGGTAAGAACGTTTACGATCTTGGCATCAGCCTCCTTGTAGGAGCCTCCTGTGGCCAGGATTGCAGAAACAAGATTGTCATAGACACTCTCATTCTGGATGAGCTTGAAATCCTGGAAAATAACTCCTATCCCTCTTCTGTAATAAGGGATCTGGCTTCTCTTTATCCCGGAAATATCCTTCCCATCCACCTTGATGACTCCGCTTTGGGGATCCGTCTCCTTAAGGAGCATCTTGATGAGAGTGGTCTTTCCTGAGCCGCTTTCCCCCGTCAGTACCACAAACTCACCATCCTGGCATCGTAAACCCTGGTCTTCCCATCTTCAGTTGTATACTCTTTTGATACATGTGAAAAAGTAATCATTGCACACTAAGCACCTTTTGAAGTCCTGTAACCCTAAGTACCTCAACAACAGCTTCATTCGCATTGATGATCAGGAACTTTCCCCCTTTTGAGCTGGCGGTCTTCTGTCCGATAAGCAGCGCTCGCAGACCTGCCGATGATATGTAACTAACATCAGCAAAGTTCAGGATGACGCTGGGGCATTTCTGGAAGGATTTTAAAACCTCTGTCTGCAGCTGTGTAGAGGAATTGGCATCAACCTTTCCATGTACATTAAGCTGTATCATTTCGCCGTTTTTTGCTTCATCAATTGTCATTTTCCATCTCCTCGCGTTTTATAAGAGAGTTATTGCGCCATCATACATGGCCTCTTCATCAAGCACAACGTGCTTCTCTGAAGGAATGGCTGCATTCATATCCAGATAACTGTTGCCGTCCATAACAGCCTCTTTCTCCATCTGGAGAAGCCTTATCCTGGTCCTTATTGGCTTAAACTGATCCAGCAAAAACATAAGCTGATGCCGAAGGTCCTCCGTCAATTTTCTGTTTATCATGACCGTAACGTCGAATATCCTTCCGTCCTGAAGTCTATTCTCCAAAAGAATTGCATCGTCTCCTACAACTATCTCCAGAATCCTCTCAAGAGCCTTCTTGGTGCCCTTCATCCTGTTGAGCTTGTAGGCCTCCTTGACGATGGTACGAAGCACATCCTCAGGAAGGAACCCTCCGTTAAGATCGATTCCAAACCAGGAACCATACATCTCCAGAAGTTCAACTGAGCACTTATCCAGATCAAGCATCTCGTAAAGTCTGTCGTTCTGCTCGCTGATATCGTTATAGATACTGGAGAAAATAGACATGTACCTGTGGAAAAAGCTGTTTCTTTCCTGGTATACTTCCGGGAACGCCCCCATAAAGTTGTCGCCTCTGACACCAACTCTGATGTTTCCAATGGAAGCAGGTCCATTTCCCAATATCTCCATGGCGATGAAAAGATATCTTCCCTGTAGCTCATAGAGCAGGACATCCGGATTGTTTACAAATCTCTTAGCCCCAATCTCCGTCAAAAGAGACACTTTTCTGAAGGGCTCCTCATTGGAATCATAGAGAAATTCATCCAGATTGATGCTCTCACCCTCGCCAACGACGATATTAAGTGTATCTGTTGCCATAATATAAATATAACATACCTGTTCTTCCGACAAAAGCATGTCACAGGAAAGTCTTCCCCAAAAAGCTCCATCAGACACACCATCTATGGGCTTTAAGAACAGAAAATGATCCCTGGACTCTTCATCCAGCTTAAGTCCGGTCTTTCCTTCCACCGAAAAGCCCTGAATGAAGCTCTGCATCAGTCTGTTATTTTTAATTGTGTACCATATATCATGTGCCATAATAAGCTCCCGATATCACTTAAGTTTTATCAGATGAAACTATCTCGAGATTTATTTCTCCCGGATAACACAGACAATCATGTCTGGGATAAATATCATATTCCTTCATTTGAGCCAGTTTGCTGTTTTCCGAATGAAGAGACAGATCATATACATATTCAACGCAGTCCAGATCCTCTATTGCATGGAATACATCCTCAAACATGAGTCTGTCTCCAAAGTTCTTTTCCGAATGGATGTAATCCACCTTGGAACGGATCCTGTCCTCGATCTGCTTCCTGTAGTCGGAGAAATGTCTTTTAACATATACTGTGCACTTGACTCCGATGGCTGCGTAGCAGGGCTTTAAGATACTGAACTGGCTGGTTATAAGGCGTCTTTCCTCAAGTCTGTCATTGATCTTCTCCATATAGATGGATGACAGCTTTGGGAATTCCTCGTCAGCATCAGGAAGAACAGCGATCTTTACAAGGTCCTTCTCCTGATCCATTACAGCCTTGGCCTTTCTGATACAAAGCCCCGGTGTTGTCTTGACTATGGATTCAAAGTCCTTGGCGGTAACAGCCCTGTAAGGGGTCTTCATATCCGCCTGGAATCTCTTTCTGACCTGTTCAAGAGTCTCTCTGAAGCATCCGCCTGTTCCCTCGCCAGGATTGTAAAAACTACCTTCTACATCTTCCCTGTCAAGTACAAGCTGGCTTCCGGCTCCTATATTTCCTCTGCTTCCGCTGGTGGTTGCAACGCTTCCCATAAACAGGTCTGCATCTATGAAGTCTCCCGGATCCTCGATGATGATCCTTCCTTCGCCCTCAAGGAGGTGATAATAAAGGGCTCCGTTGTCTTTTTTCTCAGGTCTTACGAAATCGTATATATAGCCATCCTTATCTTTTCTTCTGGCTATCAGGAAGAAGGTCTCATGTACTATGTTGCTGCAGGGAATTTCCATTTCCTGGTCGTCGAAACCATAGACCTTTCCCACGTTGTATCTGCGCATTATATCTTCGTTATAGATGATGACTCTTACGCACTCCTTGCTCTTCATTGGAGCATATCCAAAATCCTCTTCAGAAAAGCTGAAGGTCATTGAGCCGTCCTTATTCTTGTTATAGAGGCAGTACCTTCCGTTAATGCCGGGGGAGGTAACAAGCTCATATCTTCTGTAGGAAGAGCCCTTCTGCTCCTTACCAAATACCAGGTAGTAAACATCATCTCCGATGGGTGATGTAACTGTGACCTTGTCGTTCTTTCCAAAGGTCTGGCTAAAGGCCTTAGTGTCCTTCTGCCAGACTTCAAATAAGAATCCGAAAACATTGGTTACCTTAGGGATCAGATCGTAATCGGCTCTCTTTAAGGTGGCCCTTATGCAGTAGCCCTTAACGGGTGCTTCCTCACATACTGCCAGCTTTCCGGAAGGAAGGGTCATCTTGATCTCACCGCTGTTGATGAAAGCTGAGGTGAAATCCCTTACATTGATCTCCTTAAAACCTTCAGGTGTAAAGCACTCCCAGACAATATCAGCAAAGATGTGCTCTGTTCTGTCCTCAGTCCTGTTTCTCTTGTTGCTTCCTATAACCTTGGCGTAAAAGATAAGCTCTTTTGCTCCGGAAGGATCCCTGTCCATGATGAAATACAAACTGTTGCCAACCTTGGGATTATCTCCAAATACTCTGGCGGGAACGCTTATTTCCCTGTCCAGGCAAAAGCTCACATCCCTGAATTCATCATCCTCTTTAGCAAAGACTCCGATGAGCTTTGATGTGCCAACAGTCATTTCCCTGTTGGTCTCAAAGCAAAGGTCTCCGATGTGGAACCTGTCACCATTTTTAAGAGTTACAGGCTTTTTAAGATGATCTGCAGATAAAAGAACTTTTGAACACTTTCCCCTACCCGGAAGAAAGCCAGCCATCTTAAGCAGAGCCATCTTTGCCCTGTAACTTAAGGACACTATCTCTGCGCCCTGAAGAGCAGAAAAAGCTGTCAGGTTCTCAAGGATGGTCATACCGGGGTCAGAAGCATTGTAATTGGTCCACTCCTGTGATCTGATGGGGAGCTCCCGCATTACATCTTCCATTCGCTCCGAATATGTTCTTGCTTGTAATTCATCAACTTTCAGCATCTTTAAGCTTTCCTTACTTGTTAGTTATGATTACCTTGTGAACTCCGCTCTTGACTACCATGAACGGTGTAACTTCGATATCCTTGGTATCAAGCTCGTGCTCACCACTAGAATCTATGTAGTGTCCCACCATGGTTATCCTCTGGATAACGGCTTTGCTCCTAAGGACTCCAAGTCTCATAAGTATCTGGGACTGCTTCGGAAGGGTTCCAATGGTCCATCCGTCGCTGAGTTGGTTGGATACAGGATCCAGGTACTCTGTAAGAACGGTCTTTACTTCGTTGGATACATCGAAGGCCTCGTCCATATCCATTACCATGGCCCATACACATACAGAAATATCTACAAATATGGGTTCTACCACGTGGAGGTTATCCTCTGTGACAGTAACCTCGCAGTTGCTTAAGATATCCTTCTTAAGAGCTGCTGCTATCCTGTGGAAGGAGAAAGCACCGTCAGCATAGTCCTTCATAAGAAGTACTATGGAGATGTCTGAAGGATTAGTAAGTCCCTCTATGGTCTCTCCCACAATTACCCTTGCCTTATCTATGCTGTCGGAATACTCCTTACAGAATCTGATGTAATCCGTCTCGGAAACCAGTTTGTATCTGGAATGCATTATTCCTGCACAGCGCATAAGTGCGTGATCCAAAGTTTCCAGATTGCTTCCGCCGTGGGCTCTTATAGGATTGTAAACAGTATCGATATAAGGTGATGCTCCGATAAAGTTGGATATCTGCCCCTCTGACAGATTACCGTTTTCTCCGTCAGTGGATCTTATCCTTGCCTTAAATGCTATGTCATCGGTAACCCTTGGCATTTCACACATGGTTCCGTCTGAGAAGATGATCTCTCCCGACATTCTGTCTATGCGGTAACATCTCTTATCAGGGGCTCCCTGGAAGCTGTCCACTTCCTGCCAAAGTACATAGAAGGCAGAAATCCTGCCAAGGAAATCGTACTCAGCCCTGACTTTCTCAGGATAGTCCTGAAGCAGCTGATCCATTTCTTCCTTGCGGGTATAGCCTTTTTCATTGACCCATACCTCAGCATCCAGGATATTCTCAGCACCAAGAGGCATTGAAAGATTTGGCATAGCCTCTTCTATGTAATAATCGTGCTCCTCTGAGGTCTGTACATTGGTTACCACAACTGCATTCAGACACATTCTGGATATCCTTGGAAGGAATGCATCAGCAAGTTCTGTCAGCTGAGCGCCGGACCTTACGATCCTTATCCAGTAAAGTCTGTTGCCCTCAAGGGTGGCTTCTGTCATATCTGAAGGTGGCATGAACATCATTGTTCCGGACCTGGTGAAGTTCTCTGTAAGATCCGTTGCCCTCATGTTTGCAAAGCCGTTTGGTCCCATGTATTCCATGTGGCACTTGACTCCATTTTGGTTATTTGATTCAGAAAGCTGGAAATAAAGGCTTATAGGGCCATCTGTCAGCTTCCTGTCAAGACCAATATAGAGAGCGTCCTCGTGATATTGTATTCCCGAAAGCACTGTAAAGGGCTTTTCTGAAACAAGTCCAGATGTAATATCCTCTTTTCTGGTTCCTGATATTTTTTCCAGCCTTGCAGGATTTGTGAATCTTCCCTCGTAGGAATAGGAAATACTCAGGTTCTCTATAACAGGGTACATATGAAGTCCCGGTCTCATGTAGCAGTTATCTGCCTTTATCACTCTGACTCTCAGGCACTTTCCACTGTAAGGTCCTGTTTCAGTTTCGGTCCAGTTATCAGGACAAATGAAGCTGAGCTTATACTCGCCCTCTTCACAGCTTTCAAACATTCCTGAATACTCTGTATCACACTCCAGCTTCTTCCATCCGATGCCGTTGTAATACTCAATGATAATTTCATTTACCTTAACCTGAGCAGGCGTATCATAGGGGTTCTTTTTGGGCTTAAGCTTGATGATCGCAAGCTCTGCCTCTTCCTCCTCGGGACTGATACGAAGCTTATTCTCATGGTAGCTGGTCTTAAACTTAATGGTTATCCTTGAACCACTCTTTGAAAAACATCCGTCGTGGCCTATATAACACTCATTAAATACTGCCAGCTCATCTGAGAAGGGAGCGAACTTTCTCTTTTCCAGTTCGATGGTTCCATCTCCAACGAATTCCGGTGGCTGTGAATCACCGCCTGCTGAAAGGGAAATACCCTCAACCTCAAGAGAATCTGTCATGGTCTCCTGAGCTTCAAGGATCACCACTGCATATTTCTTTGAGCCAATCTCTGTCTTTCTGGCCTCAAGACTCTTTATTAGCTTAAAGGTCTTTCCATCGGAAAGAAGTTCACAGGTATCGAAGGTCTTAAATCCTGTCTTTGACAGGTACTTGATTGCTATCTTTCCCTGGCCAATTCTGTCCACCAGATCCTTAGCCCCGTCAAATCTCAGGTATATTGCCTCTCCTATACTGTCTATGAGCTTTTCCTCATAGATCACAAGGATGCTCTTTCCAAGGTTTTCTCTCTCTCCGAAAAGTGTGAAGGGCCTTACACGATAGATTTCCTCGAACTCCTCTTCCTCTGAGATGGTCTCCTCAGATGAAGTTTCCTCAGATTCTTCCTCATCAAGGATGCTCAAGGTTCCCGATACGATATCAGGAGTCTTGTAATTACCAAAGATTGGAGAAAGAGTTCCTGCCTCCATATCAGTAGAGAATACCGCCCTGATCCTGGAATCCGTCACAAAGATATTCCTGTCAGTCTCATAGATAACAAGACCGGATTCCGTGGAGTCGGATTCTGCAGTGATCCTGGTACCCCTGGGAACCTGGGTTCCAAGGACTGTATCACTGTCCATGTTAAAGATGACCATGCTGGCAGCAGGCTGTGCCGGACGAAGTGTAGCATCCAGCATATTCACAAACTCCATGTGATAGCGCTCAGGCATCTGGCTCATGAGTCTGTTGTTTTCCTCAGTCTGTCTTGCGAAGATCTGGGCTATAACACTACCTGCGTCAGGGTCAATCCTATCGAACTTCCACTCGGGAGCGTAGCTCTTTCTGAGACTGTCTATTCTGTTCTCGATATCCTCAGCGGTCTGAGGCTTGAATGCACTTTCCATAGATTATTCTTCCACGTCTATAATTTCTGGTTCATAGAACTCTTCCTCTTCGGAAGGAGCCGGCTCAGCATTTAAGTAGAATGGAAATACCAGATTGCCTCGCCTGTGGTTGGCTGCCAGGGTGTAATCAATATTCATAAGGATGTACCCCTGTTGGGCTTCCATGTCAGCTTCTATATCCACATCACTGACCCTGGGTTCCTGCTTCAGGATGGCGTCAGTCAGATCTCTTTTCATGATGGTGATCTCTGTCTGGTTAACATCCATGAATACGTAGGAGGCTGACCGGGTACCAAATTCAGGTCTTGTTAGCCTTTCAGTGACCTGGGTCATAAGTATCAGATATATGGATTCCTTTACGCTCTGGGATCCTCCGCTCATCTTGAATCTGCCTGTGGCCGGATCAACCTGAGGTGGGAAGGAAACTCCCGTTCCTAAAAAAGACTGTTCCATTTAGTTCTCCTTATCCAAGCTTTATTGGTGTTCCCTCTACAGTTACAGGGCCACTGCTCTTTAACTTGGTCATTGAATTTCCTGTAAGTGCCAGGTTTCCACCTTCTACATTTACTCTGTTGTTACAGGATATTTCGAAGGTGTTGGAGGCTTCCATCTTAACCTTTGTGGCCTCCAGGGAAACTGTTCCGTTGGAGCCGTTCATAAAGAGCTTTATGTTATCTCCAACTTTGATGGTCAGCTTTTGCTTTGCATTGATCTCCATCTGACCGTTTTCTGTCTTGATCTCTATCTTGTTATCCCCCTCCTTGTCGGAGATGAGGATCTTCTTTTTTTCATTATCCAGCTCCATCTTGTGGAGGCCCTTGGAGGTGGTGACGGTTATCTTGTCGTTGTCTCCCTCACCCTCCTTGTTATCGATAATGTCTATGGTGTTTCCGTTTTTTGTGATTATTCGTTTGATCTGGTTGTTCTCATCAAAGGCTTTTTTCATAAAGCCGGAGTTGTTCTTTGGGACAGCTCCTATGATGAAGGCCCTTTCGATACTACCCTGTTCGAAAACTACAAGGACCTGATCTCCCACTTCCGGAACGAAGTAGTTTCCCCATTTGTCCCCGCCATAGGGGAAAGCCATTCTTGCCCAGATGAGTTTACTCTCCTCGTAATCTCTGGTGGTGATATTAACCTGGACAAACCCCTGCTTTTCCTGATCGTAGTTCTTAACAACCGTGCAGACCATTACGCCGCTTATCCGGTTGTCCCACATGGCGGTTTTTTCCATTGATTGTCTTGCCACGTCATCAACAATATCAAAAAATGGCATCTCATCCTCCACAATTCTTATCTTTTAGATCAAAGTGTTGCAGCTTTGCCAATTATCTTGGTGGTATATTTTCCGCCATAGGCATATTCATGAATTACATCGGTCAAGTAAAACTTGTTGGAAGCCGCATCCCCAAATCCCTTTAATGTAACAAATCTTCCCGGTACAAATTCAGGCATTCCGCAGAGCTTCATTTCCAGATGTCCGTACCTGTAGGAAATGTCCTCCATGATGTAGCTTGCTCTGTTATCTGCATCAGCCTGGGTCTCAATAGATGAATCTATGTAGACGTAGGACTGGTTGGTGATAAGAGGCTTTGCCTTTGACCCAAGAGAAAACTTTCCGGTGTTCTTCTTTTTAACTTCCACCTTGTTGGCCTTGCCAATATCAAGGGTTCTTACCTTAACTTCACCTACTATACCGGTGATATCGTAACCGATATCGTAGGATATTATCATGTCCGAAGGATGTATCTCTGCAAGTTCCTGGGTGTTGGCCTTAGCTTTTCTGAAGGCTACATTTCCACCGATGGTAAAGAACTCGAAATTAAACTTTTTAGCAGTCTTTACTACGAAGTCGTAATCGCTTTCAGCCACCATCTCAATTCTGTTATCCGGTGTTTCTCCTCCGGCTCCGCCACCTGCCGGAGCTCCTCCTGCGGGTTTATCCGGTGTGTCATCAATGGTGATGGAATCAATGACGCTGTTGTTTTTCAAATTCTGGTAAGTCTGCTGATCCAGTATCTCTTTTACCGCATCGGAGTAATAATTGGCTTTGAGGCGCTTGGAATTGTTGTTGGCCATCATTATGCCCTTTATATCCATGGCAGTTACTCTGATGACCGTATCTCCTGCAAATTCAGCGTCATATACAAAGTCCACCTTGGCGATGTATCCCTTAAAGACCTCTGTGGCATTTTCTGCATGTCCAAGATAGATCGTTACATCATTGCCAAGAACCAGATACTTTTTAAGGTCCTTTACCTCGAAGGCTCCGGAAAAAGTATCATAGGCATATAGCAGTGAAAATGTAGCAAGTCCCGCCTTTAGTTCACTGGTGGTTTCAACCAGGATATCTGCCACTGAAACCCTTAGTTTTTTATCCTCTTCAGGGTCGTTACCCCCCATAAGGACCTTCGCCTGAGGTGTCTGGAATCCACAATATTTGGTATATAATTCATCAAGATCAATAGCAGCCATTTTTTAGTTTCCGTTTCCTATGATCGCGCCTACAGATGATGCCATGCTTGGACCAGGCGCATGAACATATTTACTGTACATATTCTTAATGGTCTTAATGTTTCTACCAAGCTCAGCCTGGTCGTAGAGTACCATGTTAATTGACACTACCGCTCTACAGGGCTCACCGTTTACGTTGAACATTGTATACTCAGCATTTACCGAGTTGAGAAGCCCTTCATATTTCATGTCGCCCCAGATAAACATGCATAGTCTCTTATTGGGATCTCTTACAACGGCGTTTAGGGCTTCTACTTCAGGCTGCACAGAAGTTTTCTTAACTCCTGCTGCTGACAAACCAACATTTACTGCTCCCTTTACAAGGCTGGACTGGCTAAGAGTGAACTTATCAGAAAAGAAAGCATCCTGAGGATCAGTTCTGTCAAAAACCACCTTGAAGTTCATATCTATACGGGTATCAGCGGCTGCCATGTGGGATCCGGGTATACCCTTCTTCATATCCTTTTTAACCTCATCGTTTTTGGCTGTTTCCGAAGGATCTCGCCTGTTGGCGTAGTTCTGAATAGGCAGCTCCTCACCGCCGTATCCGTTGATTGTGATCTCATCAGGATTAAACTGAACTTCAAATCTGTAGGATTTGATATCTCCGGCATCGGTAAAATCCTCATCTTCCTGTTCCAGATTAAATCCCTTGGCCATTCGCTTAAAGCCCTTGGCTGCTGAAGTGTCAAACTTTCCAATGTTTTTAGGACCAAGACCACCTGCCTTAGCACCTGCCTGAGGTTTTTCCGAATTCGCAAGTTCAACTTTATAGTCTTCTGAATCTCCTATGATGAGGACCGCTTTTTCCGCCACCCCTAAAAAGCCCTTGGCAGCCTTTCCTACGGTATCCATAACTCCCATATCAATTCTCCATTATCAGATATTTATATTCATAAAACTGTTATTGGTAAATTTCTGTAATGTGTTTGAAGAAGAAGCTCCTGTAAGATCAGAGCCGGGTTTTTGCTCCTTGAAGACATCCTTAAAAGCTTTTTTCCAATAGGAGTCATCATAGCCCTGTTCAGTCTTCTTTTTATCCTGAGTAAGCTCTAAATGCATCTCACCTCTTACAGGATTTCCCTTACTGTTAAACATTGTGAATCTGTTGCTGACATCCGTAACAGTTCCTCTGAAGACCATCTTAGACCAGAAGAAAACTACTTCCTGGGTTACAGCTGAGCAAAGTAGGGAAAGAATAGCATCCATCTTTGGCTTTACACTGTAGTCTCCCGTAAGTCCCTCTTTTCCCTTTTTAAAGGTGTTTATTCCTTTATTGATGGCTGATGTGAAGTTCATGTTGGTCAGCTCATTCATACCAAAGGCATTCATGTTGTCGGTGTCATCAAATATCAGGTCGAAGGAGAGCTTGCTCTTTCCTGTGAAATTGTAGATCTTCAGGTTCTCAATACCTTCCTCTGCTCTTCTGGACTGTACCTTACCGTTGATGGAAGAAAGTCTTATGGTTGCAGGATTATACTGAACCTTGAACTTAAGGAATTTGCTCTTGGTGGGATCCAAGTCGAAGTCTTTGTCTCCACCATCTTCTTCAGACTTACCTTTCAGGTTATTGTCTGCTTCCTGAAATAACTTTCCCAAATCCTGGCTGCTTCCTGATCCGGGAGTAAATGCTTCCTTAAGAGAATCCCATACCCCTGAAGCAGTATTTGAAATAGCATCCTTGACACTGAGTTTTTTATCCAGCTTTGCCAAGAGACCATGCTCCAGATTCTTAACGTATTTGATCTCTTCCTTTACGTTCTGAGGTTGATCCACGTCAACAAGGTAGATATATAGGACTGCCTTTTCAGCGCCGCCTCCATCAAGGAACATTCCCTTTAAACTGGTGGTAAAATTATCAAGTGCTGTTGCCATGGTGCCCTCCTTTCCCGGTTATTCTTAGTTGTAACCTCTTCTTGCCTTTTCATTCCTCATCTGTCTCTCAAGCTTATTTATAACCTGATTGCTTATGGTGTTCATCTCTCTCTTCACACCACTTTCAATGAGTTTTTGAATATCGAAGGCACTGATATTGTTTGAGGTGGTCTGGTTGGTGATCACTTCCTGCTTATTGATCACTCTGTCTTCAGTAACTGACTCAGACCTTATCTCTTTGTTTATCTGTTTTGAAATATTGTTCTGCAGTTCTGATATCTGCTCATCCAGCTCCTCAGTAGTAAGAGCGTTAGTCCTTCTATGAACTGTCTCCACAGGCTGCTCAAAGTTCTCTGTCTTTCTCTTTGGCTTCTTTTCCTGTGCTCTTGCTTCCTTTAAGGATTTCAGGAATTCCTCAGCCTCTTTTGAACGTTTTTGTTCCTGCCGGGTTGCTGCTTCTGTTTCAGCTCTCTCTGCCTCGTTGATATCGTAGATTAGTTCTCCAACTTCAGCAGGCCTTAGGACATTGTTCTGTATGAGTGTCGTGTTGCCCTGATAATACTGATCTATCAGCTGGTATATCTCTGATGCCTGGTCAGGGAAAAGAGTCTGCATCTCTCTCATAATGAGATCCTGTTTCTTTTGCCTCTTTTCCTGTCTTTGGGCAAGGACCTCTTTCAGCTCCTCAGGATTTGAAAGTGCCAGAACACCGTCCTGTCTGGTCTTTTCCATTCCTCCTGTGGTTTCTCTTTCAATGTGCTTTTCCCTTATCTTTTCGAAGGCTCTTTCGTACTCCTGCCTTCTCTTTTCATTCTGAACATTTATCTCATTGATGGTCTGAGTAATCTGAAGTAGCTCTTCCTCAGACATCTGGCCTTCCTCTCCCCTTTGAAGAAGCTCTATCTCGGTGGAGGTGAGGTTATTGTTCTCTGTGATGTACTCTTCACTCTCCAGATAGTTTATGTAGCTCTCATCAGTGTTGTTAAGAAGCCTAAGGAAAGTGTGATCTGAAGATTTAAAGAAGGTATCCTCAAATCTGTAGTAGTTCTCTGTTCTTCCATAAAACCTGTCGTAGGCTGTGTGGTAGATGTTCTTTAAAAGATCCATGAGGACCGCAGCCGTAATCTGATTTCTTACGGTGCTGATCCCATTTTCATTGTTTTCAATGTCCTCTTCGTAGACGTTACTGTTTAGAAATACCAGGTTCTCTCCGGAAACTCCTGCCCTTTCCCTTAGCACTGAAAGGAGAATGTGCTGAGCTGTGTAGGACTGGTCTGAGATGGAGTATTCGTTGTTTTCTATCTCATTCTCTGTAACAGATCTGTTAAAGTTGGATACTATCTGGTAGATAGCTCCTGTCTTAAGTCTCTTCATTACTGAGTTGTAAAGGTAGTTCTCCCTCTCACTCTCGGTAGCTGTTATCTCTTGTTTGGTGATCTCCTTTTGTCTGGACTCAATGGACTCAACCAGTTCCTTAAGTTCACCTGCCCTTTGCAGGTAGATATTTATAAGGGTGTTGGTGTTCTTTGTCTCCTCTGCCATGCGGTAGAAGGCGTTCATGAACTTCCTGTCATCCTTGACGCCAAGCTTATACAGTGCGTCAGTTATAAATACCTTATCCTGATAGGTGAGCTCCACATCGGCTGAAGCAACTATCCTGTTAAGGACATTGTTCAGGATCTCAACCTTCTGAAGATTGGTCTCGTTCCTCTGGTTCTGGGTAAGGATGCTGGTCATCCCCTCTCCCTCTGTCACGTAGATTTCGGGAGGTGTTGAAGCAATGTGGAGAAGATCCTCTTCCTCAATCCTGGTCTCCATCAGAGAGTAGTTACCTGTTATCCTTTGATAAAAGGCTTCCGGGTCTCGCAGGTATGTAGTTTTTGCCTTTATCTCTATAGGTGCTGAAATGGTTAACAAGATGTCCCCCTCTTATCCTGTTTATTATTTCTTTCGCTCATTACTTGAGATTATCTGCCATAAGAGCTCTTCTTGTTGGTGGCCAGATTACCGGCTCAGGCCTCTTCTTATCATCAGGTGGAACCTTCGCGTATTTATTCATCTGTCTGTCCTTATTAAGCTCATACTGTGGCTTATTAATCTCTACAGAGTCCACTCTCTTTATCTTATCGTTTTCCTTCTTGTAAATAGGTGCACCTGCATTCTTATCAACAGCTGCCATCTCAGAGTACTTCTGTTTTTCCCTATCCTTAGCGAGCTCATACTGTGGTCTGTTGAACTGACCGGAGTCTTTTCTAGTAACAGTACTTACGCCCTTTTCTTCTTTGACTGTGTAGGTGGCATCTGCTTTATCAGGTGCGGCTTGTGCTGCCCACTGGGTCTTATAGCCCTTTTCTCCAACCCACATAGGCTTATTGATATCTTCCTTATCAACCCTTGTGGTATGGGGCTTTCCGTCTTTTCCCGGAACCTGATCATAGATCTTTCCGCCGGCATTCTGATCGATAGTGGCAACCTTTGAATACTTCTGCTTTTCTTTATCAGTCTTAATATCATACTGAGGCTTGTTAAAATCTGAGGTATCCTTTCGTTTCATGGCAGGCTTACCTTCAATTTCCCCCATCTCGTAGGTAGCATTCGCTTTATCAGGAGCAGCTTCTTTTGCATACTTAGGCTTCGCTTCATGGCCGTCCCACATAGGCTTGTTCACCGGAGTGGTCATGCTGGCCTTCATCTTCATGCTGCCATTGTTGTCCCACTCATACTGATAAGTGCTGGCTGATGTGTCATCATTAGGATTCCTTGCAGCATATTTATATTTAAGTCTGCCCTTGGAATCCTTTTCTGCCGTCCACTCATCAAGCTCTGAGGTGGACTGGAATGGATTGGTGATGGCTATAAGCTCTCTATAGGCTATTGTGGTGGTTTCAGTAAGAAGTCCGCTTCTCTCAGCGTTCAATTCTCCGTACTCCTTACTCATTACCGTACAGCCTGTGAAGGTGTAGATCCTGGCAGGTCCTGCCGGTGGTCCGGATGTAAAGCCCTGAATTGATTTATGTCTGAATACATACAAAATAAGCGGAAGTATAAGCTCTGTTCCATTTGCCAGAGGATCAAGGAATCTCTCTGTTCCCACATACCTTTCAATCTGGAAGGTAAAGGGCTTGGAAATAGGCTTACGTTTTAAGTGGATATAGTCGTTTACTCCGCCTTCTCTTATGTACTCGTATTCATTTTCCTTGGTAAATGCTCTTACCGACTTAAGTGGCAGGAAGTATACAGCCTCAACCTCCAGAACGAAGTTAAAGGCCGGCGCCGGATTATAAATAGCGTCAAAGTCAGTATTTCCAAGTACTAGAGATTCGCCACTATCAAAGGCGCCACCGGCGTCCTTAAATTCAACTGAACCATTTTTCGTTGTAATATACTTTCTAGCCATCTACTTGCCTTTCTTAGAAGCCTTTTAACTACCTGCTTGGCTTCATGTCCAAAATGCTCTTTTCCTTCTTTTTGTCAGAGGGATTAAGGCTCTTGTTAATGGAGGATATCTCACTGCACCACCTTCGCCTTGTGGCATGGTCCATATTCAGGACTTCATCCTGAGGCCAGTGGAAGTAGTAGGAAATAAAGCTCATCTCCCTGTAGAGATCATCCTTGGGATAAAGCCTTAGCCCTCCTGTGTAAAATTTAGAGGCACCTCGAAGGTTCTTCCGCAATCGGGACATACGCACTGCATTACAGGAGCTTCAACATCATTTATCCTCTGATACATATCCTGAAGGAAGGCCAGGTCAGCTGTGAAGAGCTGCTCTATTGTGGTTGCTGTAACAGATTCAAGGCCTTCAAGCTCTGTTACTACCTTGCTCAGGATAACTATTGTCAGATAAGAGGGATTTGATAAAACTCTGGGGTCCCTGGTAGCTGATATCTCATCTCCGGCAGTTGCAAGTCTCATTCTGCCTCTTCTGTGCAATTCCCCCTGTGAATCCATATAGCCCTTAGGTAATGTGAACTCATAAATTGTTTCCATACACGCCTCCTAAATGTTCATTTTTCTTTATTAGCTTTATTGGGCACAGGAGCCGCAGCTCCTGTGACCGTAAAGATAATAAATTTGTTTAGTTTGGAATAACCAGCTCTTCGTATGCAATCTCAACTGTTTCAATTGCGATATCACTGTTCTTAGCGTCCAGATCAGGAGCTGTATACTTGGTTACCCATGCGTTTGTCAGTGTCCACTGTCTTGCTCCAACAGAGGATGTAACTGCTGCATTAGGCGCACCGGAGTTGATGTCGATGAGCTCGATTGTTACGTTCTGACGAGGGATCTGTCCACGCATCTCGCTGACACACTCCATTACCCATGTCTTGAATGGGCTTGATACAATGTAACCCATCTTCAGAGTAACGTTTCCGTGCTTTACAAGTCCGGGAACCTTTACAGGTGCAAGGGATCCTGAATTGCCCTGACGGAATTCAATAACATCAACTGTAGACTCGATGCCTGTAACCTCTGAGAATGCTGCCGTTCCTGCGATAGAATCAACTGTCACCAGGAAGTTCATTTTGGTTAAGGGGTATGATGACCCTTTACCGTTATCATATGCTCCAGTAGCCATATTCTATGACTCCTTTCTTTTAGTTTAGTCCCGTATTATTCCTCTCCTCCGCCGCCGGCTTCAGAAGTATGCTGAGTTACTCTGAAGATTACGAATTCAGCAGGACGGGATGGTGCTATACCGATATTACAGATAAGTCTGCCGTTCATGATGTCGTCCCTTGTCATTGTGGAAGGTCCGATCTCTACGAAGTAGCTGTCAGCTGCAGATTCGCCTGCCAGCATACCGTTTCTCCAAAGTCCATCAAGGAAGTTAGAGATTGTAAGATTAACTCTCTGCCACAGTGTAGGATCGTTAGGCTCAAATACAACCCAGTTGGTATTTGCCTTAATACTCTCCTCAACGAAGATGAAGAGTCTTCTAACGTTGACATACTTGAATGCGGAGTTGCTGGAAGCGGTTCTTGCGCCCCAGATCCTGATACCCTGTCCAGGAAGGGTCCTGATAAGGTTGATTCCTTCAGGGTTAAGGATATCCTGCTCATCCTTGGTA
>CAMVRW010000009.1 GCA_947169985.1 uncultured Butyrivibrio sp.
TAAGCGTGGTGACAAGCACCTTATTCCCTGCTGATACCGTCTTCCTGATCTCACCAATCAGGTCATCTATCTGTCCCTCTACAGGCCTTACATCCACCTCCGGATCCAAAAGACCTGTGGGTCTTATTACCTGTTCTGCCCTAAGGAGCTCATGTTCCTCCTCATACTTTCCTGGAGTAGCTGAACAGAACAGCATTTGATCTATATGCCCCTCAAACTCTTCAAAGTTAAGTGGCCTGTTGTCCAATGCAGACGGAAGTCTGAAGCCATACTCCACAAGAGTTGTCTTCCTGCTCCTGTCGCCATGATACATAGCTCCCACCTGAGGTATTGTCATATGGGACTCGTCCACGATTATCAGGAAGTCCCTGTCAAAGAAATCAAGCAGCGTAAGAGGCGGTTCTCCGGGCTTAGCAAAGTTCAGGTGTCTGGTGTAGTTCTCAATTCCTGAACAGAACCCAGTCTCCCTCATCATCTCAACATCGAAGTTGGTACGCTCAGATATTCTCTGAGCCTCTATTAGCTTATCCTCTCCCTTAAAGAACTTAACCTGTTCCTCTAGCTCTTTTTCAATGTTGTCACAAGCCAGATTAATCTTCTCCTGAGGAACAACATAGTGGGACGCAGGATAGATCATGACATGGGTAAGCTCAGCGTGAACCTTGGATGTAACCGGTTCAACCTCAGTTATCCTGTCAATCTCGTCTCCAAAAAACTCTACCCTAATAAGATAATCATCCGCATTGGCAGGGAATATCTCAACTGTATCTCCTCGAACCCTGAAATTACATCTGGAAAGTTCCAGGTCGTTTCGATTATACTGAATGGCCACAAGGTCTTTTATCAGCTCATCTCTGTCCTTGGTCATTCCTGGCCTTAAGGAAATAGACATACCCTTAAATTCCTCGGGACTTCCAAGACCGTAGATACAGGACACACTGGCCACAACGATAACATCGTTTCTCTCAGCAAGTGACGCTGTCGCAGAGAGTCTGAGCTTATCTATCTCATCATTGATAGAAGAATCCTTGGCAATATAAGTATCAGTCTGGGGCACATAAGCCTCAGGCTGATAGTAATCGTAGTAAGATACAAAATATTCAACCGCGTTCTCTGGAAAGAACTCCTTCATCTCACCGTACAGCTGCCCGGCAAGGGTCTTGTTGTGGGAGATGATAAGGGTTGGCTTATTCAATGCCGCAATAACATTTGCCATGGTAAAGGTCTTACCGGAACCAGTAACACCAAGGAGGGTCTCAAACTGATTTCCTTCCTTAAACCCTTCCACAAGCTGTCTTATTGCCTCCGGCTGATCACCGGTTGGTTTAAAATCCGAGTGTAATTTAAAGTCCATATATTCTCCGCAAGAGTATTTTTATACATGTCTTTATTGAGTCAGTATACCATTTCTATGATAAAGTGTCCATGAATTTCAGAACATTTGTTTGCTTTCTTTAGTTTGAGCGGGGACTATGATATTATTAGGTTATTATAAAGATCAGGCATCAAATGGCATAGCGCCTGACAGGGAGGAATAAGATGTCATCAAATGACTTCTATGCAAGGCCCATAGATTTAAAGCGTTTCTGGAGGCAATTCAGGAAACGTATATGGATGGTGGTGGCAGCAACAGTGGTTGGGGCTATACTGGGGCTTCTTATCTATGTGATTTACAGTAATGTAATGAGTGGAAACACTGTCTATCAGATTCGAAATGATTATTATATTACTTTCAATCACGAGGAGTTTCCTAACGGAGTAGACTATTACAATGCCTACACCTGGGATGGGATCCTTAGGGATGATCCTATTGTTAACAAGGCATTGGAAGTTGATAGTGGTATCACAAAGGCCCAGATCCTTGAGAGTGTAAAGGGAGAGATCCTTGGGGACTACAGAATCCTCACCGTTGTTGTAACTGGCACAGATAAAGAGCTGGTTCAGAAAATCTCAGATGCCTACAAGACTGCACTTCCTGCTTTTGCTGACATCATTGACATGATCAAGACCATAGAGGTCTGGACAGATGCAGATATAGAAGTCTATGACGCCTATACCAGAGAGCCCAATGCAGCCTTTCTTGGAGGGCTTATAGGTCTTTTGGTGAGCCTTTTCGCAGTCCATTTGTACGGTATATTTGATGATGCTATCTATACCGAGAGAGATTGGGCGCTGAGATACCCTAAGATCCCATATCTAGGGAAAAGAGATACTGACGAATATAATGTCAACAGATCACACCTTCTGCAGTATGATGGCAACTATATTGAACTTGCATCGGATCAGTTCAGGTATGACCTGGATGAGTTTGACAGAATGAGAAAGGCTGACGGCGTTATCCTTAAGCTTAAGCCAGGAAAAGATAATACAGATGAAATGGACAAGGTAGTCTATACCCTGTTAAAGCAGGATGTCAAAATTGTTGGAGTGATGGAATAAATGGTACTTTATACCTTTATAGCTGCCATCACAATAGTTTTGGCATGCCACGTAAAGACAACTGAAGACTCTGCCTATGACTTTGTTGCCACCGGCGGAAGGATTGTGACAGGATATACCTCGAGACGCAAGGCGCTTAACACCCTGTATCTTGTAGCTGTGTTTGCCATTCTGGCACTTTTGGCAGCCCTGAGGCTTGAAGTTGGAAATGACTACGGAACCTATGTTGTAACCTGTCATGAAATTTTTCAGAAGGGCTATGTTGTCACAGAGCCGGGATTTAATCTGGTGGTAAGGATACTTTACACTCTTTCAGGTAAGGAAGATTACCTGCTGATGTTTGGGGTATTCGGAGCGGCGATCGTAGCTATTTTCCTGAAGGTGCTCTACGACCAGAGCGACAGCTTTGCCTGGGGATTCTTTGTGTTCATGACCATGGGCTTTTACTACAGGAGCTTTAACACGGTAAGATATTATTTTGCCCTTGCAATTGCAACCTTTGCCCTGAGATATCTCACGGATATTGATGTTCAGGGGATGATAAAGTTCTTTGCTCTGATCCTGTTTGCTGCCACCTTCCACAAGAGTGTGCTGGTGGTCGTTCCCATGTACTTTATAGCAAGGATAAATTGGAAGAGATGGGCCCTTATTCCACTGGCAGCTGTCAGCGCAGTAGCAGCTCTTTTGCATAATCAGATACTTGATCTGGCGCTTAAGCTGTATCCCTCCTACAGGAACACGGTGTACATTGAGGAAGTCCATACTATCACAGAGAATGCTGCTCCTATATTTGGATGCCTCTTTGTTCTTGGATTGTGCCTTGTGTGTTATAATGATGCAGTTAGGGACCAGGTGGACAACCGGATGTATTTTAACATGAACATCATGGCATTGGCGCTTTATGTGAGCTGTTTTTGGCTTCCACTGATCACCAGATTTGCTTATTACCTGACGACCGCACAGATACTTCTTTTGCCAAATCTGATCTGCAGGATCCAGGATAAGACAAAAAAGAAGCGGGTCATTGCGGCGGTTGTGGTTTTCTGCATTTTGTATTTCCTGTACTTCATGTCGGAAGCAGACAAGATGGGAGTCAGGGTGCTTCCATATAAGAGCTGGTTATTCTACGATCACAGGTGGCTTAACCAGACAGATACGTTCTAATTAAAGATTTTTTCGGAGGAAAAAACTATGAAAATGAGATACTGTAAACGTTGCCTTCAGCCTGATACCAGACCAGGTATCATTTTTGATGATGAGCAGATTTGCTTTGCCTGCCGTTACGAGGAATCAAAGGCTACCATCGACTGGGCTGCAAGAGAAGCTGAGCTTAAGGGATTTGCGGAGGAAGCAAAGGAAGAAGCAAAAAAGCGCGGTAATACCTATGACTGTATCATTGGTGTTTCCGGTGGTAAGGATTCAACCTTCCAGGCTGTATATGCCAAGGAGAAGCTGGGACTTAATCCTCTTCTGATCAACTGCATGCCTGACGAGATCACTGAGGTGGGACAGAAGAACATCCAGAACCTCAACAATCTGGGCTTTGACATTATCTCAATAAGACTTAATCCTACCGTTGCAAAGAAGCTTGCAAGAAAGTCATTCTTTGAGCGCGGCAATATCATCGCTGCTTCAGAATACTGCCTGTGGGCATCTTCATATATCATGGCTGTTAAGTTCAATATCCCTCTTATCATCCAGGGTGAGAACGCTGCTCTTACACTTGGCGCTGCCAAGAATCAGGAAGCTACCGGAAATGCATTCTCAGTAATGCAGCTTGAGACAATCCGTGGAGCAAGTGTGGACAGTTTCGTTGATCTTTCAAATAACATCACAGAGAAAGATCTTTTCTTCTACAAGATACCTACTGTTGAGGAGATGCAGGCGAAGGGCATCAGAGCAATCTTCCTTCAGTACTATACAAAGGAGTGGTCACAGGTCCACAACGCAGATTTCGCTATTGCAAGGGGACTTACAGGAAGATCAGATGACCTTCACGACCTTGGAAGATACAGAAGATATACAGCACTCGACTGCGACCTTCAGATCCCTAACCAGATGATCAAGTATCTTAAGTTTGGTTTCGGCTATGCTACAGATGAGATCTGCTACGATATCAGAGAGGGCAGATTCGACCGTGAGAACGGCAAGTGGTATGTGAATGAATATGATGGCCTTTGCGGTGATAAGTACATTGATAAGGCCTGCAAATATCTTGACATAACCAGAGAGGAATTCTGGGAAGTCGTTGATAAATACGTCAATAAAGACCTCTTTGAGAAGGTAGACGGAAAGTGGAAACCAAAGTTTACTGTAGGTGAGGATTATGAGTCATAAAATCCGTAAAAACTGGTATCTGTATTTAACAGGAACACTGCTTCTTATACAAGCGGCAGTGTTCCTTGTATTTCGTGGTGAGAGTTATTTCCAGATCCACGACAACCTGGATCTGTTCATGGGACATTACGAGATGCTGAAAAAAGCAGGCATCTGGTTTGCTCATGGAGTTGATGCTCCTATAATGCATGGACTGTCCAGGGATCTCTTTGGATCGGAGTTCAATCTCTACAACCTCTTTTACATTGTTCTTCCGGGGTACTGGGCATATCTGGCGGGGTATGCGGCTAAGATCGCCATTGGAATCATCTCTTTTATCCTTCTGGCAAAAGACATTTACAAGGAGCGCTATGAAAACTACAAGCCTCTGGTCATTGTTATCGCCGCTGCTTTCGGAATGATCCCGGTTTTCCCAACCTATGGGATTGCGTTTACCTCGGTGCCTCTTATCGTTTTCTTTTTAAGAAAGCTCTATTTTGCGGAGACTTTGAAGGAGAGAATTCCCTGGTACGTGGCGGTTTTCTGCTATCCTTTAGTGTCCTACTTCTCCTATCACGGATTCTTTATTTTAAGCTACATGGTTGTGGCAGTGATCATTTTGTGGGTGAAGGATAAGAGCTTTCCAAAGAGTACCTTTGCATCCATCGTGATCCTTTCCCTCGGCTACGTGCTCTTTGAGTACAGACTTTTTGGACAGATGCTGGGAACAGACACAATCACCATCAGGACCACCATGGACCACGGTGACCTTACCTTTGGGCAGGCCATGGTCACAGCCTTTAATGAGTTTGTAAACGCATCCTTCCACTCGGAGGATTCTCATACATACATCGTTCTTGGAGTAGTGCTTATCGCGCTGGTAGTTATCAATGCATCCCACATTAAGGCTGGCAAGGCAAAAGAGATACTGACAGACCCTGTAAATCTGGTGATGCTGTGGATCATCTTTAATGTGCTTATATTTGGGTTGTACCAGTTTGCGCCCTTCAGGCATCTTTTCGAGATGCTTGTTCCGCCTCTTACAGGTTTTGAGTTTGCAAGAACTGCTTACTTCAACACTTTCCTCTGGTACGCTGAGCTTCTCCTTGTCTGCATCAGAATGTACGACCTTGGGAAAAAGAACTTTAAGATGCTGGCAAATGTTATCGTGACACTGGCTGTTCTGGTGGTAATGTTCGTGCCACAGGTATACAACGACTTTTATTACACCTGTTACAACCAGGCCTACAAGGTGATAAAGCATAAGGAAACCAGCACTGTTAATTACAATGAGTTCTATTCATCGGAGCTTTTTGAAAAGATCAAGGAAGATATTGATTACAAGGGTGAGTGGTCTGCAACCTTCGGAATGCACCCTGCTATCCTGAACTACAACGGTATTGCATCAGTAGATGGATATCTTGGAATGTATGCCCAGGAGTACAAGGACAAGTGGACAAAGGTTATTGAGCCTGCTTTCCCGGGATCTCCTTCTCTGGCTTCATATTTCCTGGGATGGGGAGCAAGAGTTAACCTTATTTCCGCTGATGATGAGAACACCTACGCACCACTTCGCGTTATGGATCCTGAGGATAAAAGGCTATTGGCCAACATGGATGAACTAAGGAGCCTTGACTGTAAGTACATTTTTGCAAGGTTTGAGATAAGCAATGCTTCGGACATAGGACTAGAGCTTGTAGGCACCTATACTGATGCTTCCAGCCCTTACACAATCTACGTTTACCAGTTATAGAATATTAAAAAACTATTAAATATGCAGTGTGATAATTCTGTGACACTATAAAGCGTAGTATCATCTTGATTAGTGAATTGGCCCGGAAGGGCGATTGCTTAGAGAGAGGAGAAAGATTATGAAGAGAAGAGTTGCACTGTTAATGGTCGGGGCTATGATTGGCCTTACAGCCTGCGGAAGTCAGGCCACAACACAGGAGTCTGCTGAGCAGCCAAAAGAGGAGACTCAGGCTGCAGAAGAAGTGTCAGAGGTTGTAGCAGAGCCTGCGCAGGGGCAGGAAGATTATATTGAGGACACAGTTCTTTCAACTGATCTTCTTACAGTTACAATACCGGATGAGTTTAAGGGTAAGTTCCAGGCTAAAATAATTGACAATGAGATATTTGTGTATGATAAGGCCAGCAACGAGGCTGGATTTGGCGGATTCGTATTCTCTGTTATTTCCAATGTTGACAAGGGCGTTGTGGCAGGCGGAATGTACACAAAGATTGGTGAGGTGGAAACTCCTACAGGGGAGTTTTATGACGTGCTCACCAGCGGGCCTTCAGATGTTCAGTGGGACTACACAACAAATGAAGAGATGCCTGAGGATTATGGCAAGCTATACAATTCTGTAAGTGATATTCTTGCTAATATCCAGGGTAATAACGGAGCTACATACATGCACGGCGCAGGTATGAAGGGTGAGGATCTCTATGAATACACACTTTCCCAGTATCTGACAGCTTTTAACGAGGGATGGGATGCGAACCAGTTTGAGGAAGCAGGGATGAGCCCTGAATTCTATGCTCTTATCCAGTATGATGGCGAGAAGGCCTATGATGAGATGGGATTTGCCTACAAGGACATATCCAACGACGGTGTGGATGAGCTTCTTGTGGGAATGATAGATGACAGTGACGAGGCCAGTGTGGTATTTGATATCTACACAATGGTAGACAGACAGCCCACTCTGGTTGTCAGCGGAACAGCAAGAGACAGCTATCGTGGTATGGAATACGGCGGAGTTGCAAACTTCTACTCAAGCGGAGCAATGGATAGTGGAGTTAAGGTATACAACATCACTCCCGGAACCAATGAACTTTTCCTTCAGTATGGCGTAAAGTATGACGGCTATGAAAATGAAGAGAATCCATGGTTCAAAGACGAGGCTTCAGGTGATGATGAAGACAAGTGGGTAGAGTGCACAGAGGAAGACTACAACATGTGGTTTGACCGTGCTACTGAGCAGTGTCTGAAGCTTGATTTCACACCATTTTCAGATATAATGCCAATTGATTACTCTAAGGTAGATCTTTCAAAGTACGACACCTTCACCAAAATGCTTGATGATTTCAAGCCTGGTATGGGCTATGCCAATGAGCCTGTTGGCGACACAGATGTATTCTTTGCTGCGACCGGGACTTACACTGGAGAAAATGATACCAGGAATGCCATTGATTCATCACTGTTTATCTATGATACAAAGGGCAAGATTGTTTTCCTGGGACAGGTAGAATCCTATGGAACAGCATATCCTCTTTCACTTAAGGATGGATATATATATACCGGCGGACACCACATTGTTTATAAGTACACGGTAAAGGAAGGCAAGCTTGTTGTTGCAGAAGAAGCCAGGGAGGAGTTTGATACTAACGGTAACTCGACCTTCTACTACGCTAAAGATGGCGAGGAACCAAAGAAGGTTGAGGATGATTCAAACCTCATGACGCTTTTTGATGAATATGCTAATGCAAAGCCCGTTGAATATTCAGTAGTAGAAAAGCCCTGAAGTTATCCAATAATGAAATTACTCCCACCATCCCTGGATGGTGGGATTTTTTTCTTTTACTTATAGACACGGTGGCATATAATTGTTGATATGATGAGCAAAAGAAAAAACGGAAGAATCTACATATGTCACACCTATTATCACGCTTATATTGCAGTGGTAAAAGAGCTTGTGGCAAGACATGAAAGTAATGAAAAAGCGGATATTATGCTCAGCACCATGTCTAACGATTTTGGGAAACTCCCTGAGCGTCTGAACAGAGCGAGTGTTTTTGAGCATGTCTATATGTTTGACGAAAAAGAGGATGTGACCTCCGAAGAGGTAATGAGCTATCATCGGGATAAGGGTAACATCGTAGCAAATCTTCTTCAAAGGATCACTTACACCAAGCTACTTGGTAAACTCCAGGAGGAGTGTATTCCAACAGATCTGTCCAGTTATCAGGATGTATATGTTTTCTGCGATTCTGACCCGATAGGGTATTACCTCAACTACAAGAAGATCAGATATCATGCGGTAGAAGATGGCCTTAACTCGGGCAAGCTGGATGATCAGGCCAGAAATGCCAACAGGGGTGCATGGCCGCTTAAGAAAGCAATGGCAGCCATGGGGCTTATCTTTATTGAAAGTGGTTATAGCAGATACTGCATAGATTACGAAGTAAACGACATCAGTGCAAACCATAAGCCTCCAAAGAACGTGGTGGAAGTGCCAAGGGCAGAACTTAATGATAAGCTTTCAAAGGAAGATCACAGGGTACTGGTGGAGATATTCCTGGAAAATGCAGACAGGGTTGTGGGGCAGCTGGTGGATCCTTCAGACCCAAGGCCACAGGTCATGATCCTTACAGAGCCTCTTTGCGAGATGGATGTACGTGAAAAACTCTTTGGGGATATAGTGGATGAGTACAAGGATGAACATCGCGTCATCATTAAACCCCATCCCAGGGATGTTCTGGACTACGAGAAGGCCTTTCCGGGAGTCGTGGTCATCAGGGATAAGTTCCCTATGGAGGTTCTCGGGGACATAGATGGATTTAAGGTAGACAAGGTGATCTCAGTCATTACGCAGATGGATAATGTATACTTCGCAAAAGAGATTGTCTATCTGGGACTGGATTTCCTTGATAAGTACGAGGATCCGGAGATTCATCGCAAAACGGAGAATCTTGATAAATAGGTCGCGGCGTGCATATGGAGAATTCTGGATGAGTCTATACTTGAAGAAAGCAACAATTGAAGACGCGGAAGATGTCTTGAGCTGGAGGAATGATCCTACTACCAGGGAGAATTCTTTTACTAAAGGGGAAATAAGTCTTCTGTCGCATATGAACTGGTTTCAGAGGAAGTTGGCAAATCCTAATTGCCATATCTTTATCCTTATGGATGGAGACGTAAAGGTTGGAAATATCCGCGTAGATGTAACCGAGGATGTGGGTGAGATCAGCTACATGATAGCGCCTGAAGCCAGAGGTAAAGGCTATGGAAAGAAGATAATCGCACTGGTGGAAGAGGAGTTAAGAAACGCCAGTACTGGAGTTAAGACACTTACAGCGTTTACACTAAAAGAAAACACTGCTTCCGGTAAGTGCTTTGTGGCAAACGGTTACAACTGTGAAGATGCGGGTGATTCATTCTGCTTTTCAAAGTGTATTAGCTGAATAGGCGATGCGTTTGCATAAGATTTTCATATGCCCAAAGTTTGGGAGTATTACTAATTAACACTTAGGAGTAACTATGTTCAATAAGGAAATCAAAATTGGAAATAAAACCGTTGGTGGAAACAACCCATGCATGATCGTGGCAGAGCTGTCCGGAAATCACAACGGTGACTATAACAGAGCTGTGGAGATAATCCACGCTGCCAAGGAGGCAGGGGCTGATGCTGTAAAGCTCCAGACCTATACTGCAGATACTATAACCATCGATTGCGACAAGCCCTGGTTTATGACTCCGGGAGATGGTCTGTGGGCCGGAAGGACCTTACATGACCTATATGAGGAGGCGTACACTCCATGGGAGTGGCATAAGGGCCTGATAGAGGAAGCAAATAAACTGGGAATGGAGTGCTTCTCATCTCCTTTTGATCCCACAGCGGTTGATTATCTTGAGAACCTTAACGTTCCAGCCTACAAGATTGCCAGCTTTGAGATCAACGACATTCCTCTTATCAGGAAGATCGCAAAGCTTGGAAAACCCTTAATTTTTGCCACGGGCATAGCCTATGAAGAGGATATTCAAAGAGCTCTTGATACCTGCAAGGAAGAGGGCAACGCAAACGTGATCCTTCTAAAGTGTGTCAGCGCTTATCCTACACCATACAATCTGGTGAATCTTAGGATGATGCAGGGACTTCAGGACAAATATGATTGCATAGTGGGGCTTTCCGACCACACTCCCGGGGGCACAATCCCTGTTGGAAGCATTGCCCTTGGAGCAAAGATGATCGAGAAGCACCTTACCCTGGACCGCTCAGCAGGCGGCGTTGACGATGCTTTCTCCATGGAACCTTCTGAATTTGCCCAGATGGTAAAAGAGGTCCGTATCATGGAGGAGGCCCTGGGTTCTTATGAGTATTGTTTAACAGACAAGCAGATTAAGGAGCGGAGCCTTTCAAGATCTCTTTTTGTGGTAAAAGACATAAAGGCCGGAGAAACAATTACAGAAGAAAATGTGCGTTCCATTAGACCCGGCAACGGAATGCACACCATGTATTATGAGGAGGTCCTTGGCAAAAAGGCTGCCTGTGACCTTGAAAAAGGCACACCTCTTGCCTGGGAGCATATAGAGAAATGACAGGGATCAGATGTGATGCAAATTCCATAATTGCATCAGGCCACATGATGCGATGCCTTACCATTGCAAAAGAGCTTGTAAGGCTTGGAGAGTCTGTGACCTTTTTTGTGGCAGACAACGAGTCCAAGTCATTGTATGATGCTTATGTAGACGACCTTGGAGCTTCAATCGACGTGGTGGTCCTGGGCACAAACTGGCAGGACATGGAGGTTGAACTGGAAGTCCTCATCCCTGAACTTAGGAAAAGAAATATCGACAGACTCCTTGTTGATTCATATAAAGTGACGGTTCCTTATTTTGAGCGATTAAAAGAAATATGTCCTGTGGTGTACCTTGATGATCTAAATGAAGACACCTATCCTGTGGACATGCTTATAAACTATAGCGGGTACTATAAGAGCCTCGGCTATGAAGAAGCCTACAAAAACACCTGCGGACATCAGGGGCAGCCAAGCAAACTGCTTCTTGGCCTCCAATATGCGCCACTTCGTGAGCAGTTCTACATTGCCTCGGATGAGAGGATTAACGAGAATGCAATTTCCATTCTTTTGACCTCGGGCGGTGCTGATACCCAAGGTATGCTGTTGGCAACTCTTGCGGCAGCAGAGGAAGCAGGAATTATTCTGACTGACGGCAGCAACTCTTTTAATGAGGATGCGGGAAAGAATGGAACTTTGAAAAAAGTCAGATGGCACGTTGTGGTAGGAAGCCTTGTAAAGGATTCCGCAATCCTCGATAAATTCGCCGAAAAACATGCAGACGTCACAATCCACCGCGCTGTTACAGATATGGCAGGGCTGATGCGTCAATGTGACATCGCTGTCTGTGCTGCAGGAACCATGCTGACAGAATGTGCGGCAATTGGTCTTCCAGCCATCTTCTATCAGGTGGCAGATAATCAAAAGTATAATGTTGACTACTGGAGCAGCACCGGTGGTATGAAGTTCGCAGGAGATGTGGAGACAGATAAGGCCATTGTAATCAAATCCATATGTGCAGAACTATCTGAACTTTCAGCTGACATGGCCAAGCTTGAAGATATGAGGAGTAGACTTGCTGGAATCACGGATGGACGTGGCGCTGTTCGCATCGCAAAGGCACTGCTGGACTTTTGCCCCACGGCACAGATATACAAAAATAGAGGTGAGACAATATGAAAACACTGGCTATGATAACTGCGAGGGGAGGCAGTAAGAGGATCCCCAGGAAGAATATTAAGGATTTTAATGGGAAGCCCATAATGGCGTATTCCATAGAGGCAGCGCTGAATTCCGGCGTATATGACGAAGTCATGGTATCCACGGATGATCAGGAGATTGCGGAGATCGCCAAAAAGTACGGTGCTAAGGTGCCGTTCCTTAGAAGCGAGAAAACTTCAAATGATTTTGCCACAACAGTGGATGTGATAGAGGAAGTAATAGAGGAGTACCATAAACTGGGACAGGACTTTGATATATTTACCTGTATCTATCCCACAGCTCCTTTCATAACCAGCGAAAGGCTGAAGGACGCTGTTGAACAGCTGAAGGCATCAGATGCTGACTGCCTTATTCCTGTGGTGAGATTTTCTTATCCGCCCCAGCGTGCCATGGAATTAAAGGATGGTAAGCTGGTTTTCAGGCAGCCGGAAAATCTATCCAAGAGATCCCAGGACCTGGAGCCTCATTTCCATGACGCAGGACAGTTCTATGTCTGCAAGACGGAGAGCTTTAAAAAGAACCACGGGATAATGGTGGGAGACATTCTTCCCATGGAGCTTTCTGAATTGGAGGTTCAGGACATAGATAACGAGGTGGACTGGAAGCTAGCAGAGCTAAAATATAACCTTCTTCACGAGGGCTGATAACAAAGTCAGAAATAAAAAAACAAAAATCTTAAGAAATGAGTGGGGATATCCGATAAATATAAAAGATGGATATCCCCTTTTATATTTTTAATCTTTGGGGTATAATGTGGAATGAGATTGTAGACTTATTAACATCCGCATTTATGCGCTTTCATAAACCACTTGAAAGGGGAATATAGAGAAGATGCAGTACGCAGATATAGGAATTGACCTTGGAACCGCTTCGGTTCTTGTATATATCAAGGGCAAGGGCGTTGTTTTAAAAGAGCCATCAGTTGTGGCTTACGACAGAGATACAGAAGAGATCAAGGCTATCGGAGAGGATGCAAGACTTATGCTTGGTAGAACCCCGGGCAATATTGTTGCAGTAAGACCTCTTCGTCAGGGCGTTATCTCTAACTATAAGATCACAGAGCAGATGATGAGATATTTCATCAAGAAGGCAATCGGACGTAGGATCCACAGAAAGCCTTTCATCGCAGTTTGTGTTCCTTCAGGAGCGACTGAAGTTGAGAAGAAGGCTGTTGAGGATGCAACAAGACTCTGTGGAGCAAGAGATGTTAAGACCATCGAAGAGCCTATAGCAGCAGCTATCGGAGCAGGAATTGATATCACAAAGCCCTGCGGAAATATGATCGTTGATATAGGTGGTGGTACATCTGATATCGCAGTTATCTCCCTTGGAGGAACTGTAGTCAGCACATCAGTAAAGGTTGCAGGAGATGACTTTGATGAGGCAATTGTGCGTTACATGCGTAAGAAGCATAACCTCCTTATCGGTGATCGTACTGCTGAAGATATTAAGATCAAGATCGGATCAGCATATCCAAGAGCTGAGAACGACTTTTTGGATGTTCGTGGAAGGAATCTGGTTACAGGTCTTCCTAAGACAGTTAAGGTATCATCAGAGGAGACAGAGGAAGCTTTGAGAGAGCCTACAAGCCAGATCATTGAGGCTATCCACAGCGTACTTGAGAACACACCTCCTGAGCTTGCAGCAGATATCGCTGACAGAGGAATCGTTCTTACAGGTGGCGGAGCACTTCTTCGTGGCCTTGAGGATCTTATCTACTCTAAGACAGGTATCAACACAATGACTGCTGAGGACCCTATGACAGCCGTTGCTATCGGAACAGGCCGTTATGTAGAGTTCATCGCAGGTTATCGTGAGGACTGATACAGGCACAACAATTCAATGCACTGCTCATGGATTGAGCAGTAGAAAATGGTTACAGTTTGCATGCAGAAATGCGCACTACGCTGCGCATTTCGTGAGAAAGTGATGCGATAGTGAGCGCATTCCTCGCCGCAGGCGAATTGGAATGAATGCGCGAAAATGATACTGGAGCGCGCTGCAAGCGAGTGAACAGTAATCATACTACGCCAGGATGGCATGAGGGATTTTGGATGGTAAAAGGTCTTTACACTGCTTACACAGGAATGATCAATGAGCAGCACAGGATGGATGTGCTCACCAACAATCTTGCCAATGCCAATACTAACGGTTACAAAAAGGAAGGCGCAACTTCACAGTCTTTCAGTGATCAGCTTGCGCTCAAAATTAAAGACATTACTGATGCCCCGTTCACTGCTCGTGGACTGGGCATTATTAATCCTGGAGTAAAGATTGGCGAGGGTTATGTGGACTGGTCTGAAGGTCCCATGAAGGAAACCCAGAACACCTTTGATCTGGCAATTGGCGGAAGCGGATTCTTCGCTATCGAGTATGGCGTAAAGCAGGACGATACCGAAGAGGAGGAAGAGGGCACAAACAGCCGTGCCGGGTACAATGACTGGAGACTTAACAAATACCGCAGCGAAAGAGCTATGGCTGCCTACAAGGCTGGACAGCTTACTGTGGATGAGCTTAAGGACAATGGTCTGACACAGCAGATCCTTTATACCAGAGACGGTAACTTTACCCTTAACAGTGAAGGCGTGCTGGTAACTCAGGATGGCGACTTTGTTCTTTCTCAGGACGGCGGACACATTGAGCTTAATATCAACCTTCCGGTACAGATCAGTACCAATGGAGAGATCAGTCAGGATGGCGCAGTGGTAGCAACCATTGGACGCTTTGATTTTGAAAAGACTGTTCAGCCAAGTGGAAGGACTACTTACAATAATCTTCAGCACTATGGTGAAAACGGATATATTCCGGTGGATGATGCTACAGCAGAAGAGGCAACAGGACTGGTTTATTCCGGATTCCTTGAGCAGTCCAATGTATCTGTAGTTGATGAGATGGTGCAGATGATCGCAGTTCAGAGGAACTATGACACAAACCAGAAGATGATCACCACCATTGATGACACTTTGCAGACAGCTACAACTCAGCTTGGCAAATTGTAAAATTTATAGTTTTTTAATAATTTAGCTTGCACTGTATGACGATAAATAAACAGAGAAATATTTGTAAGTCACGGATGACGAAATGATATGGGACAAGGACGTAGCCCGATAGATTTCCCGGAGGTGGCTTATGGTCAGAAGTTTATGGTCAGCAGCAACAGGTATGAATGCGCAGCAGACTAACGTTGACACTATTTCCAACAACCTTGCCAACGTTAATACTACAGGTTTCAAGGCACAGGGAGCGCAGTTCAAATCTCTTTTATATCAGGAGTTACAGACAGTAACTACAACAGCAAACGGTACTCCAAAGCCCACCAATTCTCAGGTTGGACTTGGCGTTCGCACGTCTACAATTAATCAGTTCTTTTCCCAGGGATCATTCCAGGATAGCGACAACCCGGCAGCTCTTGCAATAAGCGGAGATGGTTTCTTTAAGTATCAGGGAACCACTGAAGGAGAAGTTTACTACACAAGAAACGGTAACTTCACCTGGGCGCTGGCGACGAACGGTGGAACAGACCTTGTTCTTACAACAGCAGAAGGAAATAAGGTTCTTGATGTAAATGGAAATCAGATTGTTGTAACGGGAAATGCGGTTGCCAGCAGAATTACTATTGGCGGTGACGGTAAGATTTATTACCCTGATGCCCAGGGTGTTCCTCAGCCGGTTAATAACCTTCAGATAGGACTTTTCCAGTTTCCTAACAGAGAGGGACTTCAGAGAATAGGAAGTGCTGCATGGCAGGCTACATCTGCAAGCGGCGAGGAGATCAACGAGAACACAGCAGCAAATGGAATCAAGAAGTCCGAGATCGTTCAGGGCTACCTTGAGGGCTCCAATGTAAACGTAGCAACAGAGATGGTTAATCTGATCGTTGCACAGCGTGCTTATGAAATGAACTCTACAGCGATCCAGACAACAGACCAGATGATGCAGACAGCTAACTCACTTAAGAGGTAAACTCAGTTTTAAGGGGAGATAACAATGGCAGGATATGATATTGGTGGTATAAACGCTTCTGCTTACAGCGAATATGCCATGCAGGAAAGCAAAAATGCCAGCGCAGAGGCCATAAAGAGCAAGATCCAGAAGACTTCAGCAAAGTCCTCTGACGATGAGCTGTGGGAGGCATGTAAGAGCTTTGAAGCATACTTCCTTGAGCAGGTTTTCAAGGAAATGCAAAAGTCAGTAGATGCTCTGAAACCTGAGACAACGGATCACTCCACAGCAACCCTTGTGGATTATTTCAAGGATCAGACCCTCCAGGAAGTATGCGCCACATCGGCTGATACCCAGAGTAACGGCTTTGCGCAGATGCTTTATGAGAATCTGAAACGGAACTACAACATTCCGGAAGCACCGCTGGAATCCACAGACGGCGCTCCAAAAGAAGTTTGAAAATATCGGACCATTATCGCCAAAGTCGAAAGATTTTGGCGATTTTTTTGTGCCTCAATTATGCTATAGTAGTAGCTATGGAACAGATAAAAGGATACATTGAACATTTTATATATAAGAATGCAGAAAACGGATATGGCGTCATTAACCTTGTGACCTCCGATGATGAGATAACCTGTACAGGCTCTTTTAAGGATGTGGATGTTGGTGATACGATCCTGGCTTCAGGAGAGTTTGTCAGTCATCCGGTTTACGGAGATCAGTTTAAGATCACAAGCTATGAGGTTTCAGCTCCGGATGATGAGGCTTCAATGTTAAGATACCTTGGCTCCGGGGCTATAAGAGGTATCGGAGAGAAGCTGGCTGCCAGGATCGTCAAGCACTTTGGCGAAGATACCTTCAGGGTCATCGAAGAGGAACCTGAGCGCCTTGAGGAAGTGAAGGGCATCAGTGCCGCCAAGGCAAGGGATATTGGAAGCCAGATGGCAGAAAAGCGGGAGATGCGAGACGCCATGATCTTCCTGCAGCAGTACGGAATCAGTGACAACCTGTCTGTGAAGATCTATAACACCTATGGGACCAGGATTTACCGCGTCATCAAGGAAAATCCCTATCAGCTCTCTGACGACATAAGCGGTGTTGGATTTAAGACTGCAGATGAAATTGCCGCCAGAGTTGGCATTCAGATAGATTCTGACTACAGGATAAAGAGTGGAATCCTCTATGCGCTTTTGCAGGCCACAATGGACGGTAACACCTTCCTTCCCATGGATGACCTTGTGAAAAGAACTATCGACGTCCTTTCCACCCGTCCCGACTATACCATCACAAGAGAAAGTGTGGAGACTCATATTGCCAACCTGGCCATGGACCAGAAGATCGTGTGCAAGAATGGCACTGACATCTATGCTTCCCGCTATTACTATGAAGAGCAGGGCTGCGCTGCCATGTTAAAAGAGCTAAACCTGTCTGAGAGAGTATCTGAGGCAGAAAAGCACGAGTACAGGCAGCGGATAGTGAATCTGGAAAATGCCAGAGATATTCAACTGGATGACCTTCAAAGGGATGCAGTCCTCCAGAGCATCACCAATGGTATCGTGATAATTACCGGTGGTCCCGGAACAGGTAAGACCACCACTATCAATACCATAATAGCCTACTATGCAGGCATGGGACTTGATATCATGCTGGCGGCGCCAACAGGGAGAGCTGCCAAGCGTATGACGGAAGCTACAGGATATGAGGCTAAGACTATCCACAGACTCCTGGAGGTTTCCGGACAGGTGGAGGATGAGGAAGGCACCAGGTCTTCAGGAGTTCGTTTTGAAAAGAACCGGGATAACCCTTTGGAAGCCGATGCCATAATCATCGATGAGATGTCCATGGTTGATATACATCTCTTTTACGCCCTGCTAAAAGCAGTGGTTCCGGGAACGCATCTTATCCTGGTGGGAGACAGTTCTCAGCTTCCAAGTGTTGGGCCGGGACAGGTTCTAAGAGATTTGATAGACAGCGGTAAGTTCCCAACCATCTACCTGAAAAAGATCTTCAGGCAGGCGGAGGAGAGCGATATTGTCATGAACGCCCACAGGATCCATGACGGTGAAAAACCGGTACTGGATAACAAGAGCAAGGATTTCTTTTTCCTGGAAAGAAGCGATGCGGGGGTCATCTACAAGCATATGATCCAGCTCATAAGAGATAAGCTGCCATCTTATGTTGACGCAGAGCCCTTTGATATTCAGGTGCTTACTCCTATGAAGAAAGGAGCGCTTGGAGCGATACAGCTGAACCTCATCCTGCAGGAGTACCTTAATCCACCGGACAAGAACAAGAAGGAGCATGCTTACGGTGACCATATTTTCCGTGAGGGAGATAAGGTCATGCAGATAAGAAACAACTACCAGGCCACATGGGAGGTTGTGGGGAAGTACAACATTCCTGTGGATAGCGGAACCGGAGTGTTCAACGGTGACATGGGAGTCATAAAAGAGATCAACGAGTACTCCCAGGACATGGTGGTGGAGTTTGACGAAAAGAGACAGGTCAGATATCCCTTTGGAGACCTGGACGAGTTGGAACTTTCCTACGCCATTACCATTCATAAGTCCCAGGGAAGCGAGTATCCGGCTGTTATTATGCCTATCCTGGGAGGCCCAAGAATGCTCCTAAACAGGAATCTTTTGTACACTGCCGTTACAAGGGCCAAGAGTACAGTTTGTATCCTTGGAAGCAGCCAGACCCTCATGACCATGGTGGAGAATGAGGAGCAGTTAAAAAGATATACAGGCCTAAAGGACAGAATAGTTGAGCTTTTCAATGTTGATGATGAATAACCCTGTGCTGGATCTGATATATCCGAGGCGTTGTCCTGTTTGTGATGGCATTGTGGGAATGTTTGAGTTTCATAATGGTCACATCCATAAAGCAGGTCCTGTCCACAGAAAATGTCTTAATAAAATTGAATATATAAAAGGGCCCACCTGCCAAAAATGTGGAAAGCCCTTGGGAAGCGATAAGACCGCAGAGTATTGCACTGACTGTCAACGCACCAGACACTTTTTTACAAAAGGATATTCTGTGTTCCTTTACCGTAGCATCTCCGGATCTATTTACAGATTCAAATACATGGGACGTAAGGAGTATGCTGATTTCTATGGCTGGGCCACCAAAAAGCGCCTTGGGAAGAGATTAAAGGGCCTTGGCATCGAAGCGATAGTACCTGTTCCAATGTACAAGGACAAGGAGAGGAAAAGAGGATATAACCAGGCGGAAGTCTATGCCAGAGCGGTTTCAAAAGCTTTGGATATCCCTCTGGAAACAGATCTCATAAGAAGGGTGAGAAACACTGCTCCAATGAAGGAACTGGACGCTGTAAGGCGCCGTAATAATTTGAAAAAAGCTTTTATTATGCCCCAAAATGATGTAAAATTTAAGTGCGTACTAATTATCGATGACATCTATACAACTGGAAGTACTATTGATGAGATCGCCCATGAGTTTCAGATGGCGGGAGTTGAAAAGGTCTATTTTCTGACTCTGGCTATCGGGCAAACTACTTAAATAAATGGAGGTCAGCTTATGAACTTACGGAATTGTGCAAGATGCGGAAAGATGTTTAATTACATCGGAGGTCAGCCTATTTGTGACCCTTGTAAGAAGGCGTTGGAGGATGATTTCCAGAAGGTAAAACAGTACATACAAGATAATCCGGCTGCTACTCTTAAGCAGATTTCAGAGGATAATGAAGTCACAACCAAGCAGATCCAGCAGTGGATCCGTGAGGAGAGACTTATGTTTTCTAAGGATTCTCCACTTCAGCTTCTTTGCGAGAATTGTGGAGAGCCTATTCAAACAGGAAGATTTTGCGCTAAGTGTAAAACTTCAATGGCTAATACGCTTAATAATTCATTTGCTAAGCCCAAGCCTGCACTTCAGAAGCCTGTCAAGAAAGAACCTAAGGCTGGAATGCGCTTCCTGGATACCTAAGGAGCAGGAATGTTAAACGAAGAGAAAGTCATTTTGATGACCAAAATGGCTGCGTTCATAGATCGTGAAGGCAAAAAGAATGACGCTATCAACACATATTTCAAGAGTGATTATGTGGGATTTAATGTTATTAAATCTGTGATAAGCGCTACTATTGTGTTTGCTATTTTTATTGCGACCTATGTGTTGTGTAATTTTGAAGAGGTTTTATCAAATCTTTACAACACAGATAATCTGTTAGCTATTGGCAGGAGGTTTTTGACATATTACCTCCTGCTTGTTGGCGTGTATTCTCTTGCATCATATGTCATTTATTCCTATCGTTACACTAAAATGCGTAAGAGTATGAAGGCATATTATGGGGA
>CAMVRW010000010.1 GCA_947169985.1 uncultured Butyrivibrio sp.
CTCTGTCCTCGCCCTCGTTAGGCTGCTCAACACCGCCGTTAAAGAAGAATGTAACGTGAGCATATTTCTCAGTCTCAGCTATACGAGCCTGCTTCATACCCTTGTTTGCAAGCCACTCACCAAAGGTGTTGTTAAGAAGAACCTTCTTGAAGGCGATCTCCTTGTTAGGGATAAGAGGATCATAGTCTGTAAAGCATACGTATGTAACGTCAAGTCTCTTTCCTCTATTGAACTTATCGAACTCATCGTCGCAGAAGCAGTGTGTGATCTCTCTTGCTCTGTCAGGACGGAAGTTGTAGAAGATAATTGAATCTCCATCCTTAATAGTAGCAACAGGAGCACCATTCTTCATGATGACTGTAGGAATAACGAACTCGTCAGTCTTTCCGTTCTTGTAGGAATCAACCATGCACTGATGAGCAGAATCAGCCTTGTTGCCCTCACCCTTTGTAAGTGCGTTGTAAGCGATCTCTACACGGTCATAGTTGTTATCTCTGTCCATAGCATAGTAACGACCTGAGATTGAAGCAACTTCACCAACACCAAGCTCCTTCATCTTATCCTCAAGCTGCTGAACGAAATCAATACCACTCTCAGGAGGAGTATCTCTTCCGTCAAGGAAACAGTGAACATAAACCTTATCAAGGCCATTCTTCTTAGCAAGCTCTAAAAGTCCATAGATATGTGTGATGTGGCTGTGTACACCACCATCAGAAACAAGGCCATACATATGAAGAGCTGAATTCTTCTCCTTGCAGTTATTGATAGCTGCCATAAGACCTTCATTAGTGAAGAAATCACCGTCCTCAATAGACTTTGTGATCCTTGTGAGCTCCTGGTAAACAATTCTTCCTGCGCCCATGTTCATGTGGCCAACCTCTGAGTTACCCATCTGTCCGTCAGGAAGTCCAACAGCAAGTCCGCTTGCATAGCCCTTTACAAAAGGATAATCCTTCATAAGGCCGTCCATAACAGGAGTATTTGCCATTGCAATGGCATTTGCCTCAGGATTGTCATTAAGGCCATATCCATCAAGAATCAAAAGTAATGTAGGTTTAGAACCTCTCATATGTATATCCTCCATGTGAATCAAATTTAGATTTACTTATTTATCCTTGCCTAGTATAGCTCATTGACCGGCAAAATGACAAGCATTTAACAAAACCTTTAGAAATAAAAAAGGAATACCAGCATATAAAATTAGTATAAATAATAGCCTCTGAGGTTTAGCTCAGTAATTTTCCCATAATCATCCTCTTCAAAGTAGATATAGGAAATGTACAGACGACTTCCATCCTTAAACTCTAAAGGTTCACGGATAAACTCTTTAAGATTGGAATCATAACCTGCGCCATTACCATTTGCTTCCATCTGACTTATAAGAAATGAAATATCCACCTTGCGTAATACAGCATCTCCGCTCTCGCTCTTAAGCTCCAAAGCAGCAGGATCGATCTCCTCCTCAAAACTATACATATCCACCTGAGACATGCTGTTATAACCTGATACATCCACAACATCCCAGGTTGTCTCCGTGGAAAAACGGCTATGACGATCAGCGTAAGAAGCCAGCTTATGGTCCAGAAACTCGTCAACTTTTTCCTCAGTGTACTTGTTACCAAGGGTCCTAATGAATATTGTACCCTCAAGGCCTCCCTGATAAAGGATCTCATCATAGGCAGACTTAGCCCTGGCCAGATCCTGGTCATCAACAGAAATCCCTGCAGCCATCTGCTCCACAACCTTTTCAACCACCTTCTTCTGGCTTCTGGTGACACAGGCGAACATATTTATTCCTGGAACGATCAATCCCGCCACCACAAAGGCAATGACCACAGGAAAAAGAAATCCTCCCAGTCCTTTACCCTTTATGAGCCTGAAAATGTAATAGCTCTCATAAAAGATTTCAAAAACTATCAGCATGATACCAGCATATCTGCTGGGTGTAATCCCATACTGATTAACCCTCATAAAAAGACACATGATCTGAATCACAATGAATGGAATAAAAAGCAAAGGAAAAATCCTTAGCGCCTTAAGATACCTTCCCTCCATGCAGCCCTGAGCCATTGTCCAGATACAGATACCGCATGCAAAAAGAGCTGTCACAATAGTAAATGCTTCATTGGAAGGAAAGGTCCAGGTAACAAGGATCTTAATTATATATACATATACGATTACAAAAGCTACCGCCAGAATACCAGGAAACACATAGCCCATCATGACAGTACCAAACTTTGAAATAGTCACAGAAGGCTTTGAAAGAGCCATTAGCAGCGCCGTATAGGCCATCAGGCCTGTGACTATTGCCATGACAAATTCCACAGCATCAATATCCTTTATCAGCAGGGAGAAAACCCAGACAATGCAAAGTGATCCAAGAAGTATAACTCCATAGGCCAGATATCCCTTCATGATCCCAAGAAAACCTTTTACACTGTAATTCTCAAAGGACACTCCACACTTCTTATACAAAAAGAATATTCCACTGCAGATACAAATTGCCAGATATACATAGAAGAACCTCAAAAACAGCTCTTTTGTGTCAGATGTGGATAATCCCAATATCTGAATGTCCGTGTTATATGGAAGTACCTGAAACAATGCATAAACTGCGCTGAAAGCTGCTCCAAGAAGCACAACAATAAAATATACCAGCGATTTACTGATCTGCTTTAAACTCTCTATCCTTCCTATCATTCTTTTATATTTGAAATTAGATTCGCACAGGAAGAAAGCTGCAGTTATGGACAAAAGAAAATAACGGATGAATGTAAGTGTGTTATCAAAAATCTTTGGAAATTCCAGTTCATAGCTATAGCTAAGAATTGCCAGAAGAAGGCATGATGAAAAAAACGTGACAACAGAAAAAGGGTGCTCCTTTAGTATCTCCTTAGCACCTGCTTTTAATTTATTAACCCACAACATACTTTTTTACTCCTTTTCGGCCTTATCAATTGTAATATCGAGAGCATATTCAGGAGCATATTCCTTCATCTCATCCTGAAGAAGGCCTAAAAGCTCCTCGTCTTTAACATGATATTTATATGGAACTTCCAGATCGAAAGCCACTCTCTCACCGTCTTCATCCTTTACGATCCTGCAGTCATGGAACTTAAGCTTAGGATCAATATCCTCAAGGCAAAGCCTTAACCATTGCTTTAATTCTCTGGTCTTCCTGTCACTGTCATTTACAGGATCCACGTGGATCACAGCTGTGCAGTGATATTTGGTCCTCAGCTCTTTTTCTATATGATCCACACTGTCATGAACCTCAACAATATTCTTATAATCAGGAACCTCCACATGAAGAGACATCATTATCCTGCTGGGGCCATAGTTATGGACCACTATGTCATGAACCCCCAAAATTCCTTCATGGCAAAGAACTGTTTCCTCAATATCCTTTATAAAGGCCTTGCTTGGTGGCTCTCCCAAAAGTGGATTGATGGTATCTTTTGCAGCGTCAATGCCTGCTTTTACAACAAAAAGTCCCACAATAAGTCCGCCAAATCCATCCACGTTGAAACTGGTAAAATGGGAAACAAAAACTGAAACCAGGACTATGCTGGTTGATAAAACATCAGAAAGGCTGTCTATAGCCGTAGATTTTAAAGTAGGGCTCTCTATAGCCGTAGAAGCCTGAATATTGGCTCCGAACATAATAAGCTTGATAATAATGGAAATTACAAGAATAACTCCGATAGTGCCGTTAAAAAGCACCTCTTCAGGAGTAAATATCCTCTTTGCTGAGCTCTGTAAAAGCTCAACTCCCATGATGATAATAAAAAGAGATACGATAAGACCTGCTACGTACTCAAGCCTTCCGTGGCCAAAGGGATGTTCTTCATCCGCCTCTGCTCCTGAGAGCTTGAATCCAATTACAGTCACAAGGGAAGATGCCACATCAGATAGATTATTAAGGGCATCAGAAAAGATAGCCAGTGACCCACTTATAAGACCTGCCATGATCTTTATGATCACCAGAATAATATTTAAGGCAATGCCAAAAACACCACTTAAGATGCCATAGCGTTGCCTTACAACAGGGTCTTCCACCCGTTTATAGTCTTTAATAAAGAATTTAGCAAGAAAACAGATCATTGTCCCCAGAAAACCGTCACAAGCAAAGTACCATCCTCAACGGTTATCTCTGCCTCCTCATCGATTATAAACTCGTTGCTGACGCCAAGTGGGAAGTCATTCGTAAGAACGCCTCCTTCCATATTATACATCAGCCCTCTCAAAGATACACCCTTTGAAACCTCTGAGAGTGAGAAAACTGAAAGCATACCTGTATTGCTACGGTTGAATCTCACCGTTTCATTCTCTGCGATCATGAGCATTGTGTCCCTGCCCATAATATAGCCCTTACCGCCATGGCGCTTTATAAACAGCAGGGTCTGTATATTGGCGAAGGAATGATCGAAACGCCTTCCCCCAAGTGCTCCATACAGATAGAACTTCCTGTAGCCCTTTTCAAGACCGATTCTGACAGCCTTTAAAGTATCTGTATCATCCTTCCTGACATCCAGCTCCATGATCCTTGATGGGTCAAGACGTGCAATCTCCTGAAGACCACTCATAAAATCAGGGCCTTCCTCTCTTGCAGAATCAAAGTCTCCCACAATCAGATCCGGAAGAATACCCAGCTGCTGGGCAAACTTAAATCCCGCGTCGCAGGCTATGCAAAAATCTCCATCATTAAGATCAATATCGATCCCCGGAAATTCACCTGCTGAGATTATCACGCATTTCGGTTCAATCTTCGCTTCATCCATAATTATGCTCTTATTCTGGACTCTATAGTATCAATATCCATGGTCCATTCGTTAGGGCCACCCCAGTCTCCCACTATTGTTTCAACTTCTTCGCCATCCTGAAGTGTAACTGTGGTGCTGAGTCTGTAGTTCATCTTTGGAACCTTTGTAGCCTTACCGGATGTAATATAGCTGTAAAGATAGGTTACGTCATATTTTGTATGAGGATAATAGTTGTCCTCTAAAGAAGCAGGCTCATAGGAAATGGAGTTCCTCTGGATTCCGTCATCCTCAAAGAAATTAGCCCAAAGAGTTATGACTCCCTTTGTTGTAGGATTCTCTTCAAAATTAAGGAATCTATAGGACCACTGCCCATCAGTGTTATTAAGAACAATAGCCTCTCTGCAGATTGGAACATAAGTTGTGTTCTCCTGAGGAGTAGCCTCCTTGTTAAGGAAGATATTCCTGAGTTTAATGTATTCATCAGAAACAACAAAGTTCCTCAGTTCATCTACATTACCCACATCAAGCTGAGTAAAGATATCTGCAAAAACCGCCTGAACTTCCTGTGAATTGGTAAGGCAGGCTTTCATGGATGTAACATTATCAGAAGTTCCTACCTTCTCTTCTATGGAGGTCATAAGCGCCTCATAGGAAGCCACATCCTCATAGTTCATGGTAAAAGAAATATCTCCAGGTGTAGCATACTTGAAAATGACTTCCTTAAGTTCATCGCTTGGAGACTGCTCATATACATCCAAAAGCTCTTTTACAAAGGACTCATACTCACCATATGAAAAGACTGCTGTGCCTTCCTCAGAAGAATATGTGGCACAATCAGATCTGAAAAGCGCATCCTGACAATAGCTGTATGCATCAGTAAATACTCTTGAATATGCTGCATCAAGGAGCTCAATGGCATCCTTATTGGTATTATCTTCTGAAAGTACTCCAACTATGCTAAGAACAGTCTTCATATCAGCCTTCTTGGTATTGAGGGCATCTACTGCCTCATTGAGAATAACTGCGTGATAGTTGTCAAGAAGGCCAGTGTTCTCAGTATTCTGCCATCCATCATAAAGAATCTGCTTAGCGGACTCAGAATCGTCTATTGAAAGATAAGCACCCGCCATATTGGAATAAGCGGTAACTGAGTGCTTGTCGATCTGGATAGCTGTCTCATAGGAATCAATAGCAGCCTCATAATCTGCAACCCGAGAGTACTTATCTCCTGCTGCGATTGCCTTATTAACCTTTACTATTGGAAGATGATTGTAAACTGTAAAACCACCTGCGACTACAGCCACTGTAGCTGCTGATATGATCGCTATTTTCTTAAGATCAAAGTGCTTTTTCTTTTTGTGACTTCTGACCTTTATATTTGATGAGTAACTTCTGTCTACCTGTCTGAAATTCTGTGTTCTTGTAGTGCTCAAAACTTTTTACCTTACTTCCCAAAAACCAAAAATTAATGCAACAAAAGAAGCCATATGCTAATAATCCCCCACATATAGTTTCTCCAACATTCGTACACACTTTTGATAGTATAGCATAAGAATCCTAAATTCTAAAGAAAAAATTCATATTTTCTTAACATTTTCATTTTGACTAAAATCTTGAAAATACGACACAATCAGCCCAAAGCCGTGGACATGGGCACTTGATGAAAATAAAATATCTTTAGGTAAAAGAACTATTTCTTTAATGTTTGGAGGTACAAAAATGAAAATTGCTCTTATCAATGAAAACAGCCAGGCTGCCAAGAACGAGATGATCTACAAGGCTCTTAAAAAGGTAGCTGACCAGCACGGCTTTGAAGTTTTTAACTACGGAATGTACTCTGCTGAGGATGAGGCACAGCTTACATACGTTCAGAACGGTATTCTTGCCTGTGTTCTTCTCAACTCAGGTGCAGCTGACTATGTTGTAACAGGCTGCGGAACCGGAGAAGGCGCTATGCTTGCTTGCAACAGCTTCCCTGGTGTTATCTGCGGACATGTAACAGACCCTCTTGATGCCTATACCTTTGCTCAGGTAAATGACGGAAATGCCATCTCCATGAACTTTGCTCTTAAGTCAGGCTGGGGCGCTGAGCTCAATCTTGAGTACAGCTTTGAAAAGCTCTTCTCAGAGGAAAGTGGTCAGGGATATCCAAGAGAAAGAGCTGTTCCTGAGCAGCGCAACAAAAAGATCCTTGATGAGGTAAGAAAAAAGACTCTGGTTCAGGATGTTCCAGCAATCCTCAAGAGCCTTGATCAGGACCTTGTAAAGGGTGCTTTCTCAGGTCCTCACTTCCTTGAATACTTCGATGCAAATGCAAAGGATGAAGATATCAAGAAGGCTGTTCATGAGATTCTCGGTAAATAATTTCTAATAATAAGTGCCAGGGTTTAATCCCTGGCACATTTTTATTAAAGATGCTACACAAAAAAAGCGAGTTCCAAGTACCGGAACTCGCTTTTAATAAAAGCTTTAGGATTTGTATATATTATTTACACAATTCAAACGTATCTCTTGCAATAGCAAGCTCTTCGTTTGTAGGAACAACCATAAGTGTTACCTTTGAGTCAGCGCCAGAGATAGTCTTCTCCTCACCACGAACCTTGTTAGCCTCAGCATCTACTGTAGCGCCAAGGAATGAAAGTCTTTCGCAGATAAGTCCTCTTGTGAAGCCGCTGTTCTCACCTACACCTGCTGTAAAGCAGATTGCATCAACACCGCCCATAGCTGCTGTGTATGAACCGATGTACTTAGCTACTCTGTAAGTGAATGCATCAACTGCTCTCTTTGCACCCTCATCTCCCTTAAGATATGCATCCTCAAGGTCTCTGAAGTCTGATGAAAGATCGTTTGAAAGTCCAAATACACCTGACTTCTTGTTGAGAAGATTTGTAACATCAGCTACTGTTGAGCCTTCCTTCTTCATGATGAACTCAACAACAGAAGGATCGATATCTCCTGTTCTTGTTCCCATGATAAGTCCCTCAAGTGGTGTAAGACCCATGGATGTATCGATGCACTTTCCGTCCTTTACAGCTGAAATTGATGCGCCGTTTCCAAGGTGGCAAACAATGAGCTTAAGGTCCTTAATGTCTTTTCCAAGAAGCTCTGCAGCTCTCTTGCTTACATAAGAATGGCTGGTTCCGTGGAAGCCGTATCTTCTGATACCGTACTTCTCGTAGTATGAGTATGGAAGTCCGTAAAGGTAAGCTTCCTGAGGCATTGTCTGATGGAATGCTGTATCAAATACTGCAACCATAGGAACTCCAGGCATTACCTTCTCGCAAGCTCTGATACCGATAAGGTTTGCCGGATTGTGAAGAGGAGCAAGATCTGAAACCTCCTCGATTGCCTTAATTACTTCCTCGTTGATAACTACAGACTTTGTGAACTTCTCACCGCCGTGAACGATACGATGTCCTACAGCGCCGATCTCTTCAAGCTTAACAACACCGTTCTCAGCATTTGTAAGAGCCTCGATAACCATCTCGATAGCCTTGTTGTGATCAGGCATTGGCTCAACCTTAGTGATCTTGTCCTTGCCAGCAGGTGTGTAAACGATCTGGCTTCCGTCGATTCCGATTCTCTCGCAAAGGCCCTTGCATATAACAGCCTCTGAATCTGAATCAATAAGCTGGAACTTAAGTGATGAGCTGCCACAGTTAATTACAAGTATTTTCATTGTGTAACCTCTTTCCCTCTATGTTAGATATTATTGTTAACGAAACTATATTTTATATTATAGTTCCCATTCTGTAAAAGTTCCTTGCGTATAATCAAAAAACTTCCATGAATATAATATCTATATTATAATCTTAGAACAAGGAAAAAGCTGTACAAAATAGGAAGAATACTACACTTTACTAAGGAAATTTAAATGAAAGTCGTTGGAATAATTGCTGAATTTAATCCTTTTCATAACGGACATAAGTATTTGATAGATAGGTGCAAAAGAGATCTTGGCGCAGATTACGTTGTCATTGTAATGAGCGGAGATTTTGTACAGCGAGGTGCTCCTGCTATTATCTCAAAGTTTTCCCGTGCAAAAATGGCCCTTGCTTCAGGAGCAGATGCTGTTTTTGAACTCCCCATCTACTACAGTCTAGGAAGTGCTGAATTTTTCGCCCAGGGTGCTATTTCCCTGCTTTCAGGTCTTGGTGTTGTAACAGATATTGCCTTTGGTTCTGAATTCACGGACCTTGATAAGCTATCAAAGGTTGCAGATATTCTTATTGATGAACCAGTTGCTTACAAAGAGGCTATGCAAAAAGCCCTCTCAGAGGGTGCTTCCTACCCTTCAGCTCAGGCAAAGGGACTATGTGCGCATCTTAGGGCTTCTGGCCGTGTATCAGATGAAACTGATAATGCAGACGAAAATGATCTTCTCCATGAATACATGGATATTTTTACATGCCCCAACTCCGGACTTGCAGTTGAATATCTGAAGGCATTGAAGCGTAAGGATTCTCCTATAAAGCCTCATGTGATCCAGAGAATGGGTGCTTCATACCACGATACAGCCATAATTAATTCAGATGCTCCATCAGCCAGTGCCGCAGGAATCCGTAAGCTCATAATTGGTTCAAAACCTTCCACCCTCACAGGTGGCTTAATAACCGATGCCATGCCAATGGAAGCTTTCAATGAGCTTACCGGCTACGGGGGTGTGTTCCTTTCTGAGAACAGTTTTTCAGAGCTTTTAAACTACAAGCTTTTACTTGAGAAAAATGAAGGCTACGAGCAGTACATGGATGTTACCTATGACCTTTCAAATCGCATTAGTGCATTTCTTGATGATTATAAGGACTTTTCTTCCTTCACGGCTTTAGTGAATTCCAAGAATCTTACCTACACCAGAATCAGCAGAAGCCTTATGCACATTCTCCTTAATATCACACAGGATAATATGGACGCCTACAAGGCTGATGGGTTCACAAACTATGGTCGTATTCTGGGCATGAAAAAAGCATCCTCAGGTCTTTTGGCAGAGATTCACGAAAACGCTACTATCCCTGTCCTAGACAGACTTAAGGATGCTGATAAAGTTCTTTTCCCGTTGCAACGGCAGTTATTTAACGAAACCCTTGCAGCCAGTTCCATTTATAATTCTCTTGCCCAAAACGGCATAAAAACCGAATTCAGCCTGAAGCAGATTATAATTTAAGGATCACAGATCGGTGCAGAACTGATCCTTGCCATTGGCTTTAGCTTCGTACAAGAGCTCATCTACCCTGTTTATGGTTCCCAGAACGTCTTCATCCTTCCTGTGCCTTGTTACGCCAACGCTGGCTGTAACTTTGCACACATGGAAGGCTTCATTCCTTATCTTTAGAAGGATTGTGTCAGCTATTTCTTTTACCTTCTCATCGTCATAGCCCCTGGCATATACCATAAACTCTTCGCCTCCCCAACGTCCGATTTCTACTGCGTCCAGGGTCTTAATATATTCATCAAGAGTACGGGCTATGGTCTTAAGGATATTGTCTCCCTCAGAATGGCCATGCTGATCATTGATCTGCTTAAAGTCATCAATATCAAACATGATAAGATGCCAGTTCTTATCAATCAGGTCACACTCTTCTGCACCTTCATAAATGATCCGTTCTATAGCTCCACGGTTGTAAAGCTTTGTGAGCGCATCATGGGATGCTTTGTAAAGCATTTCATTGAGCTGATCATTCTTTTCCATCAGCTCCTCAGTCATGGTATTGATGAAGATTGCAAGCCTTGCAGTAATAGACATGTTGCTTTTGTTCTCGATCTCATCTATATCAAGTTCGATCTTTTCCGGGATTGGACCTTCACGCATAGCCACAGTAACAATGGAAAGATTGTTTAAAAGAGTGTTCCCCTTATAACGCATCACTTCTCCAAGAGCACTAAATCCAGTGGTCATAAGGTGCTTCGATATCTCTTTTATCTCAACTTTCTCTTTTCCTGCCCAAAAGAGCTTTCTGCCCATGCAATTGACAATGTTGACTACCTGAGGACCAAATTCCCTGATCTTGTCACCTACCTGTTTAGTGTGCTTGATGATCCTTCTTGGATCACCAAAGGTGATCTTTACGTCGCTCCCCTCAGGAATGTTGGAGGACATCAAAATAGAACCGTCAGGGTTAACGGATTTAGCATGTCTTATATAGGCTGTTTCTTCATCTATTCTGACTTCCCAAGGAAACTCCAGGGCATTGTAAAAGAAATTCTTGTCATTTTTAATGTGTAGATAATGGTTGTAAACCTCGTAGGCAGGCTTTTCATCTAGTTCATAGACAACCGGCCCCTGGACTTTTGTAACCTTAAATGGGTATCCTATGGGTTTCCAGCCAAACATTCTGTCAGTCTGGATATGGAGCTCCGGTCCGCTATAGAAAACAACTGCAGAGCCGTCAAAGCTTTGCTTTCCATCATTAGCAAAGACAAATGACGGAAAATTAACATCTCCTACTGCAACACCGCCAAAGACATCAATTTCCTCCGGCAGATTATCAATGACTTTACCTATAGCCTCAAGAGTTTCATAGGTTGCAGCTGTCAAAACCTCAATTCCCTTGAGATCAGGAATAGCCTGCAAATGCTCAAAGAGCCACTGGGAGTCGATATCATCAGGTCTCTCATAATAGGGCAAAACCTCTATCCTGGTAGTGGGATCCTCAAAGATAAGAAGGGTCACAACCAGCTCATCATCCAGCATTGCTCCATCCAGGATCTCACCTGTGGCACTACAGCCAATAACCGGAATTCCAGGTGCATTTTCTTTTAATATCTTCCGAACCTCTTCAAGGCTGTTTCGAAGGTCCTCTTCATCATAGGGAATATATACATGAAAAAGAGAAGCAGTGTTATTGCCACTAATACTGCTCATCCAATCCTTTATTATCTCAGGAAAACGATCATCATATGATGTCTGTAGCAGTCTCACTAAAAAACCTCCTACAAATTAATCTACTCTTATTATACTCATAATTTGTAATTTAATTGAAGTATATTTTTTCACGTGATACCATATATATGTACGAGTTTATCTTGAGATAAAACCAGGAGGGCATATGGGTCTTCTTAAACTGGAAAAAGGCCAGATTTTTCATAAAGCAGGAACTGATATCGTCGAAACAGTTGAAATTTTAGTAAAGGGTCGGGTCAGGATTTCCAGCACCTACTCTTCCGTTGTCTTAAACGTAGGCGCATTTATCGGAGTAGTTGAAACTCCCGGACATCCATATGTCTATACCTGCGAAGCTTTGGAAGAATCTGCAGTCTATTCATATCCTTATGAATCAAAGGATGATATCGCCAAAATAGTTAAATTAAGTCCAAAAATTGCCTCTGTCCTGGCAGCCACCTCTGCTGAGTCAGCCGCAACCTGCTGCGCAATTTATGACACTGAATTTGACGAAGCTCTTAAGGAGTACGATCAGATCATTGCTGATTATGCAGACTACCCTTCCCTTTGCATAAAGGTTGGAGAAGCGCCGAAGGATTTTCCAGAGATGGAAGAGCTTATTCCTCCTGAAAGATCCGAAAAGGTCCCCCAGTGGGCAATTGAATTCTGTGACAGTTTAAAAAACAATGAAGCCACTCTTAAAAAGAGTTTTTATCCCCTTAGCACAGAAATTGCTGCGGGAATGGTCATGACCACCTATTTTATTTATGACACCATTTCCACTGCGGTTCAGGCTCTGACTGTATATAGAAAAACCCTGAAAAAGAAAACCTCAAACTTCACCTCCACCATGAAGATGATAAGAGCAAGGTTAAACGACATGGAAAGAGCTGAAGCAGGCGAGGGAGAAGGAAACGTTACTATTGTCAATGCCCTGTCTACTATCCTTGCATATTCTGGGGTTCCGGCAGAAACAGCCACCCTTTTTGAAGAACAGATTACCGCCTTTAAAGCTAACGATAACAGATATGATTCTTCCGATGAAGCAAGAGCACTTAGAAGAAATATCGGTAGTACCTTCTATCAGATATACACACCTGCTTTCTTAAGAAGTCTTACCGACGAGAACATTCCTTTGGAAGTAAAAATGTTCTTTATGTTCGGTTTTGTTGATGAGGAACTTGCAGGAGAAAAAAATACTGCCATCCTGGCAAATATGGTCAAGGCCTACACTCCTGATCCCGAAGGACACGTGCTTACTCTCTATGAGTGGCTTCAGAAGATCTATCTTATAGAGGTTGAACCATCCAGAAATGAGTTTGACCAGGACTGGCCCACTTACCTTCGCGAGCAGAAAAACACAGGTGCCATCAATAATGAACAGATGGAAGCCATGAACAGAAGCTCCAAGCACAGGCTTGAGTTTGAGATCCATAATCTCTTTGCTCTGGGAAACAGAATGACCTTTGGACGTATCTCCTCTTTCGTGCCTGTCTTCGACTCCCAAAACGTATTAAGGCCTCTGGATATGGCATATCTAACCGCTTCCAAGGTAAAAGAGTATTATGAAAAGATAAGATCCATTGATTACGGCGTATTCTGTAGACAGGCTGTATTCTCTGACACAGAGATCGGTATTACGCAGCTGTACTTTGCTGATGATATAACTCCTTACATGATCCTGATGCCAAACGTTGGAAGCCGTGCTTGTTTGTGGCAGGAAATCGAGGGTAAAAACAGAAGGACAAAGGCCAGAATGCTTGTGTCCATTTTCAATACCGAGAATACTGAAGAGGCTATGTTCAGACTCTTTGGAGAATTCAGATGGGAAATGTGCAAGACGGAGCAGGGAGTTCACTGGAACGACGTTACAGATCCCTCCCTCACCTCCATGTACTGCGACTATCTTCAGTTCTTTAAAAAGAACTCCGCACTGTCCAGCGAACAGAAGGAGAAGCTCAGAACTGACCTTAAGAAGTTTTCAAACAATTACAAGAATGTGTTTATTGCTGATTATCTGGCATACATCAAGTATGAATCCGCCGGCTCACCAAGGCTCAACAAGGTGGCAAGAGAAATCCTCTTCACCTTCTGTCCCTTCGGAAAAGAGGTCCGGGACAGAATTGGCGAAAACCCTCAGTACACAGAACTCATCAATCATTACAGAGTTCACATCGGGAATCAGGCAAAGCCTATTCAGAACATTATCGCAAAGCTCAACAAAGAAGAAATCCCGATTCCCGAAGAGGTCTCAAATCAGCTTGAGCACCTCAAGAAATAACTCTCAATTACTTCCCGGGACTGCACTGCAGTCTCGGGTTTTGTATCTTCTAAAGTAGCCTGTATGAAAGGCTTCTTCTCCAAGGCAAATTTTATGATATTTGTATAGTCCATTTCTCCAAATCCACAGCCAACACTCTTCACCTTATCAGGCTCTAATACGCAGTCCTTAAGATGGATCATGGCAATGTCCTTATCAAGAAGTTCTATGGCCTCATCTATCACTTCCATCCTCTGCTCATAGTTATCAGTCCAGATCAGATTTACTGGATCAAAAATGATCTTAAGATTTGGTGATCCGATACGGTCAAGAACCTGCCTTGCTCTTTTTCCGTCATAGACGATGTGCCTGTAAACAGGCTCTATAGCCAGAATAACGCCAAACTTTTCAGCACACTCAACTACAGGCTTAAGATTCTCTATAAAGATGTCCAAAGCCTCCTTTGAATGGCAGGCTTCTTTATCATAGGAATAGCTCTCATTTGGCGCTCCGGTCTCAGTTCCAACCATTCCACATCCAAGGATAGAGGCAAAGCGAAGGTGTGCATAATATTTCTCCTGTATCTCTTTTAACTTAACAGGATCAGGATGCGCAAGATTAAGGTAACAGCCAAGGACAGCCATATCAACTTCCGCGTGCTTCAAGGCATTCTTTATATACATGGCATATCCTGGAGTCAGCGCCATAGGGTCTGCGGTAAATCCAGGCACCTTGGAAAGCGCCATATGAATGCAGGAAAAGCCCTGCTCTTTTACATTCTGAAGCCTCTTCTCAAAGGGTGCTTCCTTTGTGTCGTGGAATCTGATTCCCAGTTGTATCATCTTGAAACCTCCATTTGGTAGAATATTCCTTTTTTCTCCATAAGCTCAGAAAATGTTCCGATCTCAGCTATAGTTCCATCTTCTATGACTATTATCCTGTCGGCTTCCTTTATAGTTGAAAGCCTATGGGCCACGATAAAGGTTGTACACTTACTGGATATCTTATCAAGTGCATAAGAAACCTCTTTTTCGGATATGGAGTCAAGTGCTGATGTTGCCTCATCCAAAAGCATAACCTTTGGTTCTCTGATAAGTGCTCTGGCTATGGATATTCTCTGTTTCTGACCTCCCGACAGCTTATCTCCATGCTCTCCAACCTTTGTATCAAGGCCATTAGGGAGTTTATCAATTACGCTTCTAAGTCCCGCCTCATCAATTACTTTCTGAAGCTTCTCCTCGGTAACACCCGTGGTTCCATACAGGATATTGTCTCTTATGGTCCCGGAGAAAAGAATTGTCTCCTGAGGTACAACAGCCAGTTGTTTCCTATAACTTCCCAGGTGAACGGAAGTAATATCCTTTCCGTCGATAAATAGCTTTCCTGTCTTAGGAAACCCAAAAGCCACTATCAGATTCATGATCGTAGATTTACCTGCTCCTGATTCACCCACAAAGGCTATTGTCTCTCCCGGGTATACATGCAAATTAATATCTCTAAGGATCGGCTCCTCGTTATCAGGATATGAGTAAGAAACATCCCGGAAGTCATACTCTCCTTTGATCTCCCCAATGTCTTGCTTACCTTCATTTTCTTCCACATGCTTGAACAAAAGGATTTCACCGATACTGGAAACCGACTCCAGTCCCTTTGAAATCACAGGAAGCAGATTTAAAAGAGATGAGACCTGTCCTACTATTGAAGTAAAATAACTTTGGTAAAGAACCACATCTCCAACTTGTACGGTGCCTTTAACTGCCAAAACAGATGTAAAAGCAAGGCACATAACCTGGAATATCTGGAAGAACGCCCAGCTTACAGCTCCAAAATTCCCCTGAATGATATCAAGACTGTATCCTGCCTGAGCAATGAGATCCACCTGAGTATCCATTCTCATTATCTCTTCTTCCTCAAGTCCATGGGCTCTGGTTACAGGTACCAGTTGTACCATCTCCATGACTTTGGCAGAAGTATTCTCCATCTCTTTTCTGAAGGTCTGATTATGCTTCTTGATGGGCTTTTTAAAAGCCACCACCAAAACCGCAGCCAATGGAACCATAAAAAGAAAGAAAAGAAATACCACGATACTCTTGCTGACAGTTACAGTCAGAGCAACAGCTATATTGATAGCAATATTGATCAGAGATACAAACAACTGAGAAGATAAAGTCTCTACAGCCTCAACATCCCTTATGATTTTAGACTGAAGCCTTCCTGAGAGCATGTCCTTCTGGTGAGGAATTGACATTACCTGTATCTTGTGGATAAGAGCACTTCGCAGCCCGGCTTCAACCTTCCTTACTGCCTTACTCCTGAAATGAATATGGAGATAATTCATCGGCACATTCAGCACAAGAAGAATGACCATCAATCCTACATTGAAGGCAATTATTGTCAGGACATCCGGGTTCTTATCTGTGACATTGTTAATTATATTGGCTGTTATGATAGGCAGTATCCATACCGGGCTATGCTTTACCACATAAAAAACAGCAGACCAGAAAAAGTTGGAATACATCCCCTTGTAAAAGCCAAGAAGAGCCATAAGAGGATTTCCCTTGTGTTTCTCATAACTCTCAAAATATACGTTTGTTTCTAAATTCATTTATATTTCCTCAACCGTGAAATTTCTAAAGTCTGAAAAACCGGAGCCGTGAACTGTTCCATTTTTAGCTAATGCAAAGAGACCAAGCTTTGCTCCAACCCAGGTGTGATCTGAAGGTGTGTAATCTACTCCAAGGTCAATCATAGCATCCTGTTTTACATCTGCGCCATCAACAGTTTCCACGTCCTCAATAATAAGCTTCATTTTCAATTTTACATTGCAGTTATTTTCATTGGCAAAATAAAGATTCTCTTTTTCACGCTCTTTATCACAGCATTCAAAGGTCATGAGCCACTTAAGATGTTTCAAGTTCTCGTCCTGTAAAGAGAGGCCCTGTGGTAAGAGTTCTGTCAAAGACTTACATAAAACTGTATTTTCAACCTTGTCACTATCTCCGCCTGCAGACAAAACAGTTTTTACATAGCATGTTCCACTTTCACACTTCTCAAGAAAAGCAGCTACATACTGACCACCTGTCATACAGACTCCAGCTCTTTCTCCGGGCTGTAAACAGCTTGCGTCCATATTCACAGATGCTCTGAAAGTTGGATAGATGAGCTTCTGAGTAAGCACATTACTGCTGCGCCAAAGTATTGGTTCTTCGTCTCCTGAGGGATTCTGGCAGTAAAGCCTTATTCCATCCTCTCCGGGAATGGCTACAGCAAAACTATCTTCGTGGTCTCCCATCCATTGCCACTGAAGACCAATCTTTCCTTCGATGAAATTATCTGAAGCCTCAAGTCCTGTTTCATCCAAGTTCCATGATATGGAGGGTCTGAAGATTTCGCACTCACCCAAATACGGGAAATAGGAATTTATCTTGGATCCAGGCAAAAGCTCACAATTAGGCTTATCCAGATCATATACAGGCTCGCCACAGTCTCCATTATGTTTTCCGATTACAGGCCAGTCTTCCTGCCATGTCACCGGTTGGAGGTGACAGATCCTGCCATAGAGACCTCTGTCCTGGAAGTGTATGAACCATTCATCACCATTTATAGTATCTACAAGGCCTCCCTGATGAGGCCCATTTATCACAGTATCTCCCTGATTCATGACAGTTCTTATATCGTAAGGACCTTGGATAGACTTTGAGCGTAATACAACCTGATAACCCTGTCTAACTCCTCCGGCAGGAGCCCAAATGTAATAGTATCCGCCTCTTTTATAGACCTTGGGGCCTTCGATTGTAATGGCAGGATGTTCGGGATCATTTCCGTCAAACAAAAAATGATCCTCAGAGATAGCCTTAAGGCCGTCAGGGCTCATCTCGAATATTCCAAGTATGCTCTTAAAGCCAATCCTTGACTTGGCATAGCCATGAATAATATAGGCTCTTCCATCCTCATCCCAAAATGGACATGAGTCTATAAGGCCTTTTCCTTCAAGTACACATATGGGCTTGTCCCACTTACCAAATGGATCCTTCGTCCTTACTACATAGATACCTTCATCAGGCATTCCGTAATAGATATAGAACATGCCTTCATGATATCTGATGGAAGGAGCCCACACTCCCTGAGAATGCCTTGGTATGGAAAACCTTTCCTGTCCTATATTCTCAAGGGCATAATTGACCAGTTTCCAATTTACCAGGTCCTTTGAAACAAGAATTGGAAGCCCCGGAGTGTAATTAAAGCTACTGGCAGTCAAATAGAAAGTATCACCGACTCTTATCACATCAGGATCACTGTAATCAGCAAAGAGAATTGGATTTCTGTATCTGTTTCCTAAATCTGCATATCCCATAGGTTTTAACCATTTACCTCTATCTTTTCAGTTTCTGTTTCTCTATCCTTTTCAAGACCAACAACCAGTGTTGAATAGGGCTCCCCAAGATCTGAAAGTCCTTTAGCTACCATTCCTGCAAAGAGCATAGCTCCTTCATACTTAAGATGGGTATTATCTTCTTGTCCCTCTATCTTCCAGGAAGCCTCACCGGGTTCAAGATTCATAAAATACTTTTTGGTTTCCACATCTCCCATCTCTTCAAGGAATGCTCTGCTCATGGAAAAGAGATCCACCACAGGAACGTCAAACCTTTCTCCTGCTACTTTCATAGCCTTAACATATTCTGTGTGACCTGAAGGCTTAAGCTTTCCATTCTCATCAAAAAGCCTTCTCTCTACAGGAGTGATATAAACCGGATATGCTCCTTTATTCCTTGCCACATTGGCAAACTTTTCAAGGTTGTTAATAAACTCCCCGTTAGGGTCCGTGTAACGATCCGGATCCATTTCTTTCTCGTCGTTATGACCAAACTGAATAAAGAGATAATCTCCCTTTCCAATCTCATTGTAGATCACAGCCAAACGGCTCTGATCAATAAAGCTCTTGGTACTTCTGCCATTGACTGCATGATTATATACAACCACATCAGGAGCAGTGTATCTGTCAAACCCCTGTCCAATTCCTGTCTGCGGAAATGTGGATGCTTTATTGTCAGCAACAGTAGAATCCCCAGCCCAAAAGATATGTCTCATTTTTTCTCCCTGTAACTTGTAAAACAACCGCCCAGGTAAAACCCGGGCGGCGTGTAAACTAGCATTATCTTTAAATTTTTGTGGTATTACTCCTTAACCGCACCAACATTAACACCCTTTACAAAGTACTTCTGAAGGAAAGGATACAGAAGCATGAAAGGAAGAATAGCACATACGATAGCTGAGTAATAAAGTGTGCTCTGTGATACCTTATATGCCGTTGTCGGCGTATCACCATCCATGACCATAACTCTCAGGATGTACTGGAAGTTAACCT
>CAMVRW010000011.1 GCA_947169985.1 uncultured Butyrivibrio sp.
ACAGAACACAGTGAGTGGATTTTTTTGCTATGGTTTTTACCAAAACAAAAAAGTCCACTTTTTCTATTTGGGGGCATCTGCTAAAATTTCCTTATGAGTATTATTGGGGAAGAAGAAATCTACAAGAAAAAAATAGACAGGCAGTATCTCATTCTGATGCTGACTCTGGTATTCATGTTGGTGACTCTCATCGCAGGGGCACTTTTTTTCAGGTTCTACAAATCAGATCCGGTTAAGCAGGCGGAGTCAAGGGTTTACGACAAGTACTACGTCATGATAACCGACAACTATAAGTCAGACTTCTGGAAGTCGGTGTACAGTGGCGCCTTCGAAGCTGCCCAGGAAGAAAACATTTATGTGGAACTTTTTGGCGAACAGTTTTCCAAGGACTACTCTGAGGAGGAACTGATGGAAATCGCCATTGCCTCCAAGGTTGACGGTATCATCGTCTATGCCAGCGAGACCCTGGAAATGTCAAGGCTTATCAATAAGGCCGTGGATGCAGGAATCCCGGTAGTTACTCTTTATGGAGACTGCACCAAGTCAGACAGACTCAGCTTTGTGGGCGTCGGAAGTTACAGTATCGGCAAGATGTACGGCGGCCAGATCATTGATATCATCAAGGAAAAGAGACGTGAAGAGCTTATAGAGTCTGAGACCATAGAAGACAGAACTCAGGTCAAGATCACTGTTCTTGTTGGAGCTGACGCTCAGGATGCAGGCCAGAACATCATCATTTCAGGACTTCAGGATGCAATAAATCAGGACAACGTAACGGATTCAGAGTTTGCTGTATCAATCGTGGCCGTAGACAACACCAACAGCTTTTCCGTGGAGGAGTCCATAAGGGATATTTTCCTTGGTGATGATATTCCCAATGTAATAGTATGCCTTAATGAGCTTAGCACTGTATGTACCTACCAGGCAGTAGTTGACTTTAATAAGGTAGGAGAGGTGAGTATCCTTGGCTACTATGACTCTGAGGCAATAGTAAATGCCATTGAGCGTGGGGGCGTCTATGCCACCATCGCCATCGATGCTGCCCAGCTGGGACAGTACAGCGTATCAGCCCTTTCTGACTACTATGAGTTTGGAAACACAAGTGAATACTATCTTGCGGACGTGACCCTTATCAATCAGGACAACGTTGCAGATTTTTTGAAGGAGGAGGAAGATGAATAAATTCTTAAACCGTCCCCTTCAATATAAGATCATAAGCGTCTGCGTCTTTGTTAACATCATCATCTTCATCGTAAATATCTTTTTGATCCTTGGCATTAACAGCATGTCACGGGATATGGAGCTGGTGTACCAGGACAACCGATATCTGAATCAGTTGTCAGAGGCTCTGACCGGCGTACAGGATTCAATGACAGTGTACTTAAGCTCCAAGACCAGTGAGTCTTTGGAGGATTATTACAGGGATGCCCAGACCTTCTCGGATCTGATCCAGACCCTGGATGATACGGTGACTGATCTTTCCTTCAACCGAATGGAGAGGAATATCAGGAACATGTCCCAGAACTATCTGGATGAGGTTGCCCAGACCATTGAGGCCAAGAGAGGAAGAAATGTAGAAAAATACAGAACCTATTATGAGAGTAGTACAAGACTCTATGAGGACATTGATGACTATATCACCAGCCTTAACCTGGAGCTCTTTGTGTTCAACTCCGAAAACTACCTGGCGCTCTCCAGGGCATTCAGAAGATTTGAGACCATAGCCATCACGGTAATGACCCTTATAATGATAGGAAATGTTATTGTGGTATCCAGTTTTGTAAAGACTATCATCATGCCTCTTAAGAACCTGGCTGATTCCGCAGACGAGGTTGCAGGCGGAAACTTTGACGCCAACATCCCGCCAGCCCTTTATCACGACGAGGTCGGAATAGTAATCAACGCCTTCAACAAGATGGTGGTCAGCATCAAGGACTACATCGAGAAGTTAAAAGAGAGTATGGAGAAGGAGCGTTACATGCAGGAAAAAGAGCTTTTGATGGAAGCTCACCTTAAAGACGCCCAGCTAAAATACCTTCAGGCTCAGATAAATCCGCACTTCCTGTTCAATACCTTAAATGCCGGAGCCCAGCTTGCTATGATGGAAGGGGCTGACAGGACCTATGAATATGTGCAGACTGTAGCAGACTTTTTCAGGTATAATGTACAGAGCCAGAAAAACGACGTGACCATCAGGGACGAAGTTACCCTGGTTGACAATTATATCCAGATTTTGAACGTAAGATTTTCCGGAGATATCGGCTACGAGAAGCAGGTTGATGAAAGACTTTTAGACCACGTTATGCCAAGCATGATCCTGCAGCCAATCGTTGAGAACGCAGTAAATCACGGCATCAGGGAGATGGCCGGCGAAGGCAAGATAACCCTCCGTGTTTACCGTGAAGATTCCAATGTCTGCATCAGCATCAGGGATAACGGAAAGGGCATCAGCCAGGAGACCATAGATCAGCTCCTTAGCGGAAGCTTTGACCACATCGAGGACAGCTACGACAACAACGGAATCGGAATGGACAACGTTATCTCGAGGATAAGGATATTTGCAAACAATGACGACGCCCTTCATATCATCAGTCATGGTGAGAACAAGGGCTGTGAAGTAATAATCCACCTTCCATTGGAGGAAAAGAATGTATAGAGTGATGGTCGCTGATGACGAGGGAATCGTTATCGACTCCATGAAGTTCATAATAGAAAAAGAATTCGGTGACAGCTGCCAGGTGGAGTGCGCCAAAAGTGGCAGAAGTGTCATTGAGCTTGCAGAGCGCTTCAGACCTGACATAGCAGTGATCGACATCCACATGCCCGGCATTAACGGCATAGATGCCATCAAGGAGATGAAGGCTTTTTGCACCAACACAGTCTTCATCGTCATGTCCGCCTACGACAAGTTTGACTACGCCAAGGAAGCTATAGCCCTGGGAGTTATGGAATACATAACCAAGCCCATGGAGAAGACCAAGGTCATATCAGTTCTGAAAAGAGCTATGGACCAGATCGACGGCGAAAGAGAAAAGCGAAGCAACGAGCTTCTTATAAAAGAGAAACTTGAGACCGTAGAGCCCATTATCGAGAACGGTCTTATCTACGACATACTTTTGCAGGAACATTTTGATGAAGACATCGACAGCTACAGGACAATCCTTGGCATCAATGAAAACTTCGGATACATGATGGCTCTGGTGTGCGGTGATTCCCAAGAGGGAAACCGAATGACCAACGCCATCGGAACCTCAGTAAAGATCTCCGGCAAGTACCACGAGATCCGTGAGGAGGTAAAATCTCTTTTCAAGTGCAAGGTCGGTAACGTCATGTCCAACAAGATTGCGATACTGATCCCCTGCAGCGAGGAGAAGCTGGAGTACAACGAAAGAACTGATCTTATAGAAAGGGCCAGGGACCTGGTGAGAGCTCTTCGGAAGGAGACAGACATCAGCTTCAGAGTTGGCATCGGCGGAGTTAAGCCCCTTAGGGAACTTGGGGATTCCTACAGGGAGGCGCTCAACGCCCTTATTGCCACCACCGGTTCTGTTGCTCACGTGGATGATCTGGTCATCAGCTGTGACTACGAGGATGACTATCCCAAGAACATGGAAAAGCCTCTTTTTGAGGCAATTGCCAAAGGAGATTTGAACGAGACTCAGGTCATGACAGAGAAGTATGCAGACTGGATGTGCCAGAGGGCAGTGGATGGAGACCTGATGTCCATGAGGCTGAAGGCTCTGGAGTTTGCCCTTTACGCAGAGCACCTTGCCTATCAGAACGGCGGTCAGACTTACCACTACTCCGGAAGAAAGGACTACCTTCCACAGATAATGGAGCTGGAAACTCCGGAGGAGATCAGGACCTGGTTTACGGACAAGATCGTCAGCGCCTGCAGAAACGTAGTCAGCAAGCGCGAGGAGAGGTCCGGAGACATCATAAGGAATGCCAAGAAGTACATCGAGGACCACTATGACAAGGATATTTCCCTGGACGATGTTTCCAGGGTTGTGAACATTTCACCCTATTATTTCAGCAAGGTCTTCAAGGAGGAGAGCGGCCTTAACTTCATTGAGTACCTGACCAACATCAGGATCGATAAGGCAAAAGAGCTTTTGGAGACCACGAATCTTTCTATAAAAGAGATCTGTGTTTCCTGTGGATATACGGATCCCAACTACTTCAGCAGGAGTTTTAAGAAGAACGTGGGGGTAACTCCTACTGAATACAAAGAAAAGTGCTGAGCTTGGAGAGACGGGTATGAAGAAAAGGTTATGTAAGCTGGCAGGGAGGGCGATAGCTCTTTTCCTGAGTATGGCTGTGCTGACAGGATGTGGTAGCAGCGCCCAGGGGAACAAGTCTGCCGGAGAAGATGAGCAGGATAAAGTACAGATAGGAATGTGCTTTGATTCCTTTGTTATCGAGAGGTGGCAGAGGGACAGGGACGCCTTTGTTTCTACGGCAAAAGAGCTGGGGGCAGAGGTCAACGTTCAGAATGCCAACGGGGATGTGGAACAGCAGAAACAGCAGATTGAGTACTTTATAAAGAAGGGAATGGATGTCATTGTCATCATCAGCATCGACGCAGAGGCGCTGGTGGATTCCGTTAAGAAGGCCCAGGATGCAGGGATAAAGGTGATCGCCTATGACAGGGCAATTCCAAATGCTGCAGCGGATCTGTATGTTTCTTTTGACAATACAAAGGTTGGTGAGCTCATGGGCGAAGCTATGGTGGATGCCGGGCTTATCGATGGGAAGGTAGTTGTGATCAATGGTTCTCCCAAGGATCAGAACGTGCCTATGGTAGTGGCTGGCTTTACTTCCGTTATGGAAAAGAACGGCAACGAGATCCTGGACGAATATTACTGCGACGGTTGGAAGGCTGAACTGGCGGGAGATTATGTCTATAAGCATCTGGACAAGGTCAGCGAGGCGGATGCCATCATGTGCGGAAACGACGACCTGGCCAGCAGAGTAGTATATGCCCTTTCTGAGAAACGTCTTGCGGGAAAAAAGCTTGTGACTGGACAGGATGCAGATCTGGAGGCTTGTCAGAGAATAGTGGAAGGCACACAGCTGATGACGGTGTATAAGCCTATCGAGAAGCTGGCCCAGAAGGCAGCAGAGGCAGCAGTTGCCCTGGCAGAGGATAAGGAACTGGAGGGTGAGGAGATGTCCATCTACTATGATGGAGCCAAGACCATACCTTATCTTAAGATAGAACCTGTGGCAGTTACCAAGGAAAACATTGACGAAGTCATCATAAAGAGCGGCTTTCACCTGCGTGAGGACGTGTACCTGAATGTAACGAAATTTCAATCTAACTGATGAGTAGCAAAATTTTGTTGCAATATGTGCTGTACTAGCAAAAAAATGCTAGTACAGCTTTTTTTATTGCCAGGGACAACTTAAAAATATGCTATATGTCGTAAATCATTACTAGTCGTTATATGTTACAGTTTTCACGTAGGAAGCAGACTGCGGTCTGCAATAAACAATTCATTTTTAAAGGGAGGATCTTCAAATGAAGAAAAAACTTTTAAGTGGTATTCTTTCAGCTGTTATGACAGCATCTCTTCTCGTTGGATGCGGTGGAGCTGCTCCTGCAGCATCAACTGAGGCACCTGCTTCAGAGCCTGCAGCAACAGAAGCACCTGCAGCAACAGAGTCAGCTGGCGGATCAGGCAAGGTTGGTGTAGCAATGCCTACAAAGGACCTTCAGAGATGGAACCAGGACGGTGCTAACATGGAAGAGCAGCTCAAGGCAGCAGGCTATGAGGTTGACCTTCAGTATGCATCAAACGATATCGCTACTCAGGTATCACAGATCGAGAACATGATCTCATCTGGCGCACAGGTTCTCGTAATCGCATCTATCGATGGTGATTCACTTGGAACAGTTCTTGCTCAGGCTAAGGAAGCAGGAATCAAGGTTATCGCTTATGACCGTCTTATCATGAACTCAGACGCTGTTTCTTACTACGCAACATTCGATAACTACATGGTTGGAACAAAGCAGGGCGAGTACATCAAGCAGCAGCTTGACCTCGACAACGCAGCTGGTCCTTTCAACCTTGAGATCTTCACTGGTGACCCTGGTGACAACAACGCTAGATTCTTCTACGGCGGTGCTATCGACGTTCTTAAGCCATACATCGACAGTGGCAAGCTCGTTGTTAAGTCCGGACAGGTTGATTTCGATAACGTTGCTACAGCTAACTGGTCAACAGAGAATGCTCAGTCAAGAATGGATGCTATCATCTCAGCTAACTATGCTGATGGAACAAAGATCGATGCAGTTCTTTGCTCAAACGACTCAACAGCACTCGGCGTTACAAACTCTCTTGAAGCTAACTACACAGGTGATTGGCCAATCATCACAGGTCAGGACTGTGACGTTGCTAACGTTAAGAACATGATCGCTGGAAAGCAGTCAATGTCTATCTTCAAGGATACACGTACACTTGCAGCTAAGACAGTTGAGATGGTTGACGCTATCATGAAGGGCACAGATGCTCCTGTAAATGATACAAAGACCTATGACAACGGCACAGGCGTTATTCCTTCATTCCTTTGCGAGCCTGTATTCGCAGATGTTAATAACTACAAAGAGCTCCTTATCGACTCTGGTTATTACACAGAAGATCAGCTTAAGTAAACCCCTTATTTTTTCCAAAAAGAACAAAAAGGCGGGCCCTAATGACCCGCCTTGCGTTCGCTCAAATTTAGAACGTAAAGAATGGAGGAGGGCATAGTGGCACAGATATTACTGGAAATGAAAAATATCACCAAGACCTTCCCTGGTGTTAAAGCCTTAGATAATGTAAATCTTCAGGTAGAACAAGGCGAGATTCACGCCCTGGTTGGAGAGAATGGTGCAGGAAAATCGACCCTTATGAATGTACTGAGTGGTGTATATCCATTTGGTTCCTATGAGGGCGATATTATTTACGATGGCAGTGTATGCCAGTTTAATCAGATCAAAGACAGTGAGGCAAAGGGTATAGTTATCATCCATCAGGAGCTGGCTCTTATCCCTTACATGACCATCGCTGAGAACATGTTCCTCGGAAACGAGAGAGGATCAAAGCTTAAGATCAACTGGAATGAGACCAACAAAAAGTCAAGAGAGTTCCTGGATGTTGTAGGACTTCACGAGAGCACACAGACTCTCATCAAGGACATCGGTGTTGGTAAACAGCAGCTGGTTGAGATCGCTAAGGCTCTTTCAAAGGATGCAAAACTCCTTATCCTGGACGAGCCCACATCTTCACTTAACGAGACAGATTCAAAGGCACTTCTTGATCTTCTTCTTAAGCTGAAGGCAGAAAGAGGACTTACCTCTATCATTATTTCTCATAAGCTTAATGAGGTTTCTTATGTAGCTGATAAGATCACTGTTATCAGAGACGGTGCGACAATCGAGACGCTCACCAAGGGGGTTGATGACTTCTCAGAGAGCCGTATCATCAAGGGAATGGTTGGTCGTGAGCTTTCAGACAGATTCCCTAAGAGAGAGCCTCACATCGGCGAAGTAATGATGGAGATAAAGAACTGGAACGTATATCATCCGTTACAGAAAGAGAGAAAAGTAGTAGATAACGTTAACATTAACGTTAGAAAGGGTGAAGTTCTTGGTATTTCAGGACTTATGGGTGCTGGAAGAACAGAGCTTGCCATGAGCGTATTTGGAAAAAGCTACGGGGAAAATATATCGGGTCAGACTTTTATCAATGGAAAAGAAGTACAGCTAAACACAGTTCAGAGCGCAATCAAGCATGGACTGGCTTATGTTACAGAAGATAGAAAGGGAAATGGACTTATCCTGTCCAATCCCATAAAGATCAATACAACCCTGGCTAACCTTGAAGAGGTAAGCCATAACAAGGTAATCGACAAACATAAAGAGTACTCGGTAGCAGTTGATTACAAGGAGAAACTTAAGACAAAGTGTCCTACTGTTGAACAGAACGTTGGTAACCTAAGCGGCGGAAATCAGCAGAAAGTTCTTTTGGCAAAATGGATGTTTGCAGATCCTGACATCCTTATTCTGGACGAACCTACAAGAGGTATCGATGTAGGTGCCAAGTACGAGATATACTGTATCATTAACCAGTTGGTAGCTGAGGGTAAATCAGTCATCATGATTTCTTCAGAGCTTCCTGAGATTCTGGGAATGTGCGACAGAATCTACGTTATGAACGAAGGAAAAATAGTTGGGGAGCTTGACGCAAAGGATGCGACCCAGGAAAAGATCATGACTTATATCTTACAGTCATCTGGTAATAAGGAGGAGAATCATGAGTAAGGATCAAGTTTTAGGATTTTTGAAAAAGAATACAATGATAATTGTTCTTCTCATTGTACTTGGATTTTTTTCATGGCAGACAGGTGGTGCAATCCTGCTTCCCATGAACGTATCTAACCTGATTTCACAGAACGCATACGTATTTGTTCTTGCAACAGGTATGCTGCTTTGTATCTTAACCGGTGGTAACATCGACCTTTCAGTTGGATCTGTTGTCTGCTTCGTTGGTGCAGTTGGTGCCATCTTAATGGTTAACCACAACGTTCCTGTACCTCTGGCAATTCTCATCATGATCCTCATCGGAACCACCATCGGTGCTTTCCAGGGCTTCTGGATCGCTTTTGTAAGAATTCCTCCTTTCATCGTAACACTGGCAGGAATGCTTGCATTCAGAGGACTTTCAAACGTAGTACTTAACGGACTTACCGTTTCAATCAAGGATAAGACAAGCTTCGTAAACCTCTTCGGTGGTGGAGCTGACTGCTACATTCCTGACCTGTTCGGTGGCGCATCACTTAACCTTACATGTCTCTTTGGTGGAATCGTTGCAGCAACAATTCTGGTTATCCTTCAGGTAATGGGCCGTATCAAGAAAAAGAGCTCAGGCTATGATCTTGAGCCTGTATGGACCTTCGCGCTTAAGGTTATCGTTTTAGCTGGTGTACTTGTTCTCTTCGCATACAAGCTCGCACAGCACAAAGGTATTCCTTCAGTTCTTATCTGGGTTCTGATCGTAGTACTTATCTATGGATACATCACCTCCAACACAACAGTTGGACGTTACTTCTACGCAGTAGGTGGTAACGAGAAGGCTACAAAGCTTTCAGGTATCGACACAAACAGGGTTTACTTCCTTGCTTACACAAACATGGGATTCCTTGCAGCCCTGGCAGGAATGATCACAATCGCAAGACTTACATCAGCTCAGCCAACCTATGGCCAGAACTATGAGATGGACGCTATCGGTTCCTGCTTCATCGGTGGAGCATCTGCTTACGGTGGAATCGGTACAGTTCCCGGGGTTATTGTCGGTGCGGTTCTTATGGGTGTTATCAACCTTGGTATGTCACTTATGGGCGTAGATGCCAACATGCAGAAGGTTGTAAAGGGTGTCGTTCTTCTTGCAGCTGTTATCTTCGACGTTGTATCAAAGCGTGGTGGAAAGCTTGTTGTAAAGAACTGATATCCGGGGGGATATGAATTTGCTAAATCTGGGGCTGGTTTTATACCAGCCCCGGTTTTTTGTGCTATACTATTTCTACTCATAAAAATACCAATAGGAAGAGATTAAAAATGATTACCAGCACCAGTAACGACCGGGTTCGCAGGGTTGTGACCCTTGTGGAAAAGAGCAAGGCCCGCCGCGAAGAAAAGGTCTATGTAATAGAAGGAATGAAGATGCTCAGGGAAGCTCCTGTTCTCCAGGTTGAGGAGGTGTACGTCACAGAGAGATTCGTGGACGGCGCCAGCGAGGACGACAAGGAGATCCTTTGGAGATATGGCGCAGAGACTGTTTCTGAGGAAGTCATGAAGAAGATGAGTGACACCCAGACGCCTCAGGGAGTTCTTGCGGTCATCAGGCAGTACGAATACACTCTGGAGGAGGTTATTGAAGGATACAACCAGGAGTGTGGCGAGACGGCAGCAGCTCTTTTACTGGTGCTTGAGAACATACAGGATCCGGGAAACCTTGGAACCATGCTAAGAAGCGGAGAGGGCGCAGGAGTCACAGGCGTCATTATGGGCAAGGGATGTGCAGACATCTACAACCCAAAGGTCATCAGATCCACCATGGGCTCCATTTTCAGAATGCCTTTCATATATGTAGACAGTGTTCCCGACATGGTAAAAGAGCTTAAGGACAAGGGCATACATACCTACGCAGCCCACCTTAAGGGGGAAAAGAACTATGACGAGTTCGACTATAAACAGCCCACTGCCTTCCTTATCGGAAATGAGGGCAAGGGACTTACAGATGAGACTGCTGATGCGGCTGAGACCTACGTACTCATCCCTATGAAGGGCGAGGTTGAGTCAATGAACGCAGCAACATCATCAGCGATCCTTACGTTTGAAGCTTCAAGACAAAGAAGGGGGTAATGAAATGACCATCGGATTTATCGGACTGGGAAACATGGCAAAGGCAATGATCGGCGGAATGCTTCAGAAGGGACTTGTGGGACCTAATGAGATCATCGGAACCGCCCGGACTGAGAACACCTGCATGAAGATCGCAGGGAAGTACGGCATCCAGACAAGAAGCTCCAATGAGGCAGTTGCCAAGGAATCAGACATTATTGTGTTGGCTGTTAAGCCTCAGTATCTCAAGGTTGTCATCGCAGACATCATGGACAGCGTTGATGAGAATAAGATCATTGTCAGCATCGCTGCAGGAAAGACTATCCAGTGGCTTGCAAATGAGTTTGAAAAGCCCACAAAGATCATCAGGGTAATGCCTAACACTCCTGCTCTTGTTGGTGAGGGTTGTTCAGCAGTCTGCAGAAATGATCTGGTGTCAGACGATGATTTCCATTTTGTTATCGAACTTTTGGAGAGTTTTGGAAAAGCATACACAGTTCCGGAGTCTTTGATGGACGTTGTTGTAGGCGTAAGTGGTTCATCTCCGGCATATGTCTTTTTATTCATAGAGGCCATGGCGGACGCAGCAGTAGCAGGCGGAATGCCCAGGAAACAAGCCTATGAATTCGCTGCTCAGTCTGTACTTGGCTCAGCCAAGATGGTTTTAGAGACCGGTAAGCACCCGGGAGAGCTTAAAGACATGGTTTGCTCACCTGCAGGTACCACAATTGAAGCAGTGAAGGTGCTTGAGGAAAATGGTTTCCGCGGAACCGTGATGGATGCAGTAACTGCCTGCATTGACAAGAGCAGAAGCCTCTAAAATCCATGGTTTTTTGAAAGAAAATGTCTCGAAATTTGACAAATACTAATATCTTTGCTAACATAGCTTTCGGAGTTTTTTCTTAACAAGTTGCAACAAACTTGTAACAATTAAAATCTAAGAGGATAGCAAAGGTATGAAAAATGCATCAAAGTTATCTTCTGGCGTACTTAAGCAGGTGGCATCAATTGCACTTGCACTCATTATCTTCTTTGGCCAGGGGTTAACAGTAGAGGCAAGAAGCACAGCGAGCTATTTAGATCTTGCAACAGGAATATCAAATATTTTGAGTCCCGTCGCTCCACTTGGTCTTGATGCCAAGGCTACGGAGGTCATCGTGGCTGAGAACGCAGAAAGTTCATCAGCAGCTTCCAGCAGTGAGGACACTTCTGAGAAAGAAGAATCTACTCTGGTAATGGCAAATGTCAGCACAGCGATGAACGTCAGGGAAGAACCCAAGGAAGACAGCATTAAGGTCGGAGTTCTTTACAAGGATTGCGGCGGAAAGATTTTAGACAGGAAGGACGGATGGACCAAGATCCAGTCAGGAGACCTGATCGGATGGGCCAAGGATGAGTACCTTCTGTTTGATGAGGAAGCAGAGGCGCTGGCACAGGACGTAGGAAAGCAGATTGTCACCAGCAACAACAGTGCTCTTAATGTAAGAGCAGAGGCTTCATCAGATGCAGAGGTTCTTGGAGTCCTTACAGAGAACGCATTTGTTGACCTTATCGAGGATAACGGCGACGGATGGGTTACCGTTGATTACAACGATGAGACAGGATATGTTCAGGCTGATTATGTAACAACCTCATTTAAGATCGACCAGGGTGAGACGATCGCAGCTATCAAGATCCGTGAGGCAGCTGAGAAGAAGGCTTCCCTTACAAAGAACCGCGGAGCAGTTGCTGCAGATGCGGACGAGGTTAAGCTTTTGGCAGCACTTATCCAGTGCGAAGCAGGTAACCAGCCTTATGAAGGAAAGGTTGCAGTTGGTGCAGTTGTTCTTAACCGTGTTAAGAGCGGTGCTTATCCTAACAGTATTTACGGCGTAATCTATGCATCAGGTCAGTTTACACCAGCACTTAACGGTACAGTTGCTAGGGTTTACAACAGCGGAAAGATAAGCGACAGCAACATCCAGGCAGCACAGGCAGCCATCAATGGTGAGACCACAGTTGGTTCAGCTCTCCACTTCAGAAGAGCCAACGGACGTGAAGGAATCATAATCGGAGCTCACGTTTTCTGGTAAAAAGAGCCAGTAGCGCCACTTGGGGGTGCACTTGAAAACACATATGTGATAGAATGTAGGGGATTGCAGGAAACTGCAGTCCCTTTTTGTAGCACAAGACCGGCAAGCGAATGGATGCTTGCATACTATATTTTTGCTTTTGAGGAGGTGCCTGGTATGAATTTGTACGGACGTGATTTTCTGAAACTATTGGATTTTACACCTGAAGAGATTTCCTATCTTGTGGACCTGGCTGCAGAGCTTAAGGACAAGAAGCAAAAGGGTATTCTTCATGATGAGCTTAAGGGCAAGAATATTGCTCTTATATTTGAGAAGACCAGCACTCGTACCAGATGCGCCTTCGAAGTTGCAGCTCACGATCTTGGAATGGGAACAACATACCTTAATCCCACTGATTCACAGATCGGCAAAAAGGAGAGCATTGCAGATACAGCCCGTGTTCTTGCCAGCATGTTTGATGGCATTGAGTACAGAGGCTTTGAACAGGAGATAGTTGAGAATATAGCAGACTACAGCAAAGTGCCTGTATGGAACGGCCTTACGAATGAGTTCCATCCCACACAGATGCTGGCAGATCTTCTGACCATCAAAGAGCATTTTGGACATCTAAAGGGCATCCGTCTTGCTTACCTTGGAGATGCAAGATACAACACAGGAAATTCCCTGATGGTTATGTGCGCTAAGATGGGTATGCACTTTGTGGCTGTTTCCAATAAGAAATACTTCCCATCAAAAGAGCTTATAGATACCTGCCAGGAGATTGCTGATGAGACCGGGGCAACACTGGAGTTTACAGAGGATGTCAACGAGGGCACAAAGGGAGCTGATGTTATCTCCACAGACATCTGGGTATCCATGGGTGAGCCTGACGAGGTTTGGGAAGAGAGAATAAAAGACCTTGAGCCTTATCGCGTAACAATGGATGTGATGAAGAATGCCGGAGATAAGGCAGTATTCATGCACTGTCTGCCTTCTTTCCATGACCTGAACACAGGCATTGGAAAAGAGATCAAGGAGAAGTACGGCCTTGATGAGATGGAAGTAACTGATGAGGTATTTGAGTCAGACAGGTCCATCGTCTTCCAGGAAGCAGAGAACCGTATGCACACCATAAAGGCTGTTATGCTGGCTACGCTGAAGAAGGACTAACATGCTTAGTAGTGAGATGATAGCTGGGCAGCTTAACACCAAGTGGGCTGCCCGCAGGATTGTATATAAGGATGTGACGGGCTCCACCAATAACGACGCCAGAGAGCTTTCTAAAGAGGGAGCGGAAAACGGAACCCTGGTTGTTGCTGATAAGCAGGAGACAGGACGGGGGTCCAACGGAAGAGGCTGGGAGACTCCCGCAGGAACCAATATTGCTATGAGTCTTGTATTAAGACCCGGAGTTGGAATCGAGAGGATTCCGATGCTGACGCTAGTGATGGGACTTTCCGTTGCAGAAGGGATTGAGCTGGCGCTGGACGAAGCATCCTGCAGGATAAAGTGGCCAAACGACGTGGTGCTTGGTGGCAGGAAGGTCTGTGGTATCCTGACGGAGCTCCACCTTAAACCTGAAGGCGGAATCGACGATGCAATCATTGGTGTTGGCATTAATGTGAACATGGTGGATTTTCCGGATGAGATTAAAGAGGTGGCAGGATCTCTTTTGACCCAGACCGGTGTTCGGGTGGATCGAAGCACTCTGGTGGCGAGAGTCATGGAAAGGTTCGAGGAGAACTATGAAAAGTTTGAATCTACCGGAGATATGTCACTTTTGAAGGACAGGTACGAAGCTCGCCTTGTGAACAAGGGTCAGAGAGTTATGATCCTTGATACAAGGAAGGTAGCTGTTGTGGCTTCCAGGAAAGCGGTGGACGAGAAGTTCCGGCAGACTAAGGATGTGCAGTGCCAGTGCCTTGGGATAACGGAACTTGGTGCGCTAATGGTCAGGATGGATTCCGGAGAGATACGAGAAATCAATTCCGGCGAAGTGTCAGTTCGTGGAATTTATGGATACGTTTAGGAGGCAAAAATGATCTTAGTTATTGATGTAGGAAATACCAATATCACTTTTGGTGTGTTTGACGGGCAGGAGCTTAAGACCTCGTTTCGAATGATGTCAAAGAACGCTCATACTTCCGATGAGTATGGTGTGCATCTGCTTGCCATGCTGGGAATGAATGGCATTGCTAATGAGGATATCGAGGGAGTTATGATCGCCAGCGTTGTGCCACAGGTTATGCATGCGCTTGTGAACTCCATTTTGAAATATATTGAGAAGAAGCCTTACATTGTAGGGCCTGGGATCAAGACCGGCATTAAGATCACCATCGATAACCCAAGGGAAGTTGGACCTGACCTTATTGTTGATGCTGTTGCAGCGTACGAGTTATACGGCGGACCGGTTCTTGTTATAGATTATGGAACAGCTACAACCTACGTGCCCATCAATGAAAAGGGCGAGTTCTATGCGGGAGTTGTTTCACCGGGTATCAGGATTTCCGCAAAGGCTCTGTGGGAAGGCACAGCTAAGCTTCCTGAGATCGAGATCAAGAAGCCTGACAGCATTCTGGCTCGTGAGACCATCTCCAGTATGCAGGCGGGACTTATCTATGGACAGATCGGACAGTCCAAGTATATTATTAACGAGATGAAAAAGGCTTCAGGATGTCCTGAGATGAAGGTTGTGGCAACAGGAGGCCTTGGAAGACTTATTTCTGAGGAAACAGAGGAGATCGATATCTACGATCCAAACCTTACCCTAAATGGTCTTCGTATCCTTTATGAAAAGAACCGTAAACAGAAGCCACAGAAGAATGAATTTGATGACCAGAATCAACCGGAGTGAGATAAATGAGTGCTAAGGATTTTGAGAGAGAATATAAAAGAGAATTCGAGGGCATAGTGCCTGAGGATGAGGAATACATGGAAGAGGCTGCAGAAGAGGAAGAACTCCACATCGACGAGATGCAAAAGACCAACAAGGGACGTGTCTTTGAGGGTGTGGCTGGTGGAAGAGTGGTTCTTTGCGGCGCTAATGCTTATGAGCAGAAGTACTACTTCAATCCCGTATTTAAGCAGATCCCTGAGAGCATAAAGAAGGAGCTAAATATCATCAGCGTTCTCTTTACCCAGGAGGCTGGCGGAATCTTCACCATAGTCTTCGAGGAGGATGGAAGCATCTCCATTGAGACCAACGCAGATGAAGAGGATATCACTTACGACGAGATCACAGCAGGACTTCTTGTTAGTGAAGTAAGAAGAAAGCGCCAGGATCTTTTTGAGGCTCTTGGATTGTATTACAGGATCTACGTGCTCCACGAGAATCCTGGGGATTTGTTGGAAGACTGATATGGCAGGATACGGACCTTTACAGATAGGCAGCGTGACGCTGGACAACAACATAATTCTAGGACCCATGGCAGGTGTTTCAGACCTGCCTTTTCGCGTATTATGCAGCGAGATGGGTGCTGGTCTTGTGTGCATGGAGATGATAAGCGCCAAGGCTATTATTTATAAGAACAGAAACACAAACATGCTCCTTGAGATCCATGAGAATGAACATCCCGTTTCACTGCAGCTCTTTGGCTCGGAGCCCGAGGTTATGCAACAGGCTGTTGATATGATAAAGGACAGGCCCTACGATATACTGGATGTGAATATGGGATGCCCGGTTCCAAAGATCGTAGGAAACGGAGAGGGCTCAGCCCTTATGAAGAATCCGGAACTTATTGAAAAGATCGTAAAGGCTCTGACAGATGTTTCTGACAGACCTGTGACCGTTAAGATAAGGAAGGGATTTAATGAGGCTTTGGTCAATGCTGTGGAGTGTGCCCTGGCAGCTCAACAGGGAGGAGCAGCAGCCATTGCTGTTCATGGAAGGACCAGGGAACAGTTTTACTCGGGCGAGGCGGACTGGGACATCATCAGGCAGGTTAAGGAAGCTGTAAAGGTGCCAGTTATCGGAAACGGTGATGTGGTAGATGGTCCAAGCGCCAAGAGGATGTTTGAAGAGACCGGGTGCGACGGTGTAATGGTAGCCAGAGCAGCTCAGGGTAATCCATTTATCTTCAGGGAGATCAAAAGCTTTTTTGAAACGGGGAGCGCAGCTCCAAGACCTGACAACAAGGAGATATATGACACGGTCATCAGACATGCTGATATGCAGCTTAAGTACAAGGGGGAGTACATCGGCATCAGGGAGATGAGAAAGCACGTGTCCTGGTACACAATTGGTATGCCTGGAAGTGCCAGATTCAGGAACGAGATTAATCAGATGACAGACATGGAATCCCTGAAGGAAGCCTGTGCTAAAGTCATGTTGACATGATTATTGATTATTTGTATAATAGCAAAGTTAAAACGAAGTTTTATCAATTTTCATATAGATATTTCTATGAAGGGTAGGTATTAAACTATGGAAGAGAAGAAAAATATCTTAACCTATGAAGGTCTTAAGAAGTACGAGGACGAGCTTCACGACCTCAAGGTTAACAAGCGTCAGGAAGTTGCTGAGAAGATCAAGGAAGCAAGAGAGCAGGGCGACCTTTCTGAGAACGCTGAGTACGATGCAGCTAAGGATGAGCAGCGCGATATCGAGGCTAGAATCGAAGCTCTTGAGAAGATCCTTAAGAATGCAGAAGTAGTAGTTGAAGAGGATGTTGACACAAACAAGATCAGCATCGGCTGCAAGGTTAAGATCCGTGACCTTGAGTTCAACGAGGATATGGAATATAAGATCGTAGGTTCATCAGAGGCTAACAGCCTTAAGGGTAAGATCTCAAACGAGTCTCCTGTAGGAAAGGCTCTTATCGGAGCTAAGAAGGGACAGACAGTTTCAGTTGAGACACAGGCTGGTGTCCTTAAGTACAAGGTACTTGGAATCGAGAGATCAGAGGGTTAACACTCACGCGTATTATATGAGAATTTGGGGGCCAGCGATTTATGCGAATTCGCTGGCTCTTTATGTAAGAATCTAGTTAGTTTATTAAGGAGGCTAAAAGTGGCAGATAACAATCAGCAGAACAATCAGAATGCATCAGCCGAGGACGTTGGACGTCTTCGTCAGGTTAGAAGAGATAAGCTTACAGAGCTTCAGGCAGCAGGAAGAGATCCTTTCCAGATCGTAAAGTACGATCAGACACATCACACAAAAGAGATCAGAGATAACTTCGAGACTCTTGAGTTCGTAGCTCCAGTTGATGAGGAAGGTAAGGCTGTAACAGTAGCTCTTTCAGATATTCCGGCAGAGAAGGTGGTTTCACTTGCTGGCCGTATGATGAGCAAGCGTGTTATGGGAAAAGCTTCTTTTGCTAATCTTCAGGACAGAGACGGCAGGATGCAGCTGTACGTTTCAAGGAACGACCTTGGAGATGAGTCATATGCTGATTTTAAGAAGATGGATATCGGCGACATCATCGGTATTAAGGGATTTGCTTTCAGAACTAAGACCGGTGAGATCTCAGTTCATGTTAAGGAGATGACTCTTTTATCCAAGTCTCTTATGCCACTTCCTGAGAAGTTCCATGGCCTTACAGATACAGAGATCAGATATCGTCAGAGATACGTTGACCTTGTTATGAACGAGGATGTTAAGGAGACCTTCAAGAAGAGAAGCGCTATCATTCGTGAGATCCGTAACTTCCTTGCTGATAGAGATTTCATGGAAGTTGAGACACCTATGCTTGTTGAGAACGCAGGTGGCGCAGCAGCTAGACCTTTCTTCACACATTACAATGCGCTTGATGAGGAGAGAAAGCTTCGTATCTCTCTTGAGCTTTACCTTAAGAGACTTATCGTCGGCGGTCTTGAGAGAGTTTACGAGATTGGCCGTGTATTCAGAAATGAGGGTACAGACACAAGACACAATCCTGAGTTCACACTTATGGAGCTGTACCAGGCTTATACAGATTACGAGGGAATGATGGAGCTTACAGAGTCCATGTTCCGTTACCTTGCTGAGAAGGTTTGTGGCACAACCCAGATCCCTTACGGTGACAACATCATCGATCTTGGCAAGCCATTCGAGCGTCTTACAATGAACGACGCTATCAAGAAGTATGCAGGAATCGACTTCGATGCAGTTAAGACTGACGAGGAAGCTAAGGCTATCGCCAAGGAGAAAGGCATCGAGTTTGAGGATCGCCACACTAAGGGCGACATCATCAACCTCTTCTTCGAGGAGTTCTGCGAGAAGAACCTGATCCAGCCTACATTCATCATGGATCATCCTCTTGCAATCTCACCTCTTACCAAGAAGAAGCCTACAGATCCTGAGAAGGTTGAGCGTTTCGAGCTCT
>CAMVRW010000012.1 GCA_947169985.1 uncultured Butyrivibrio sp.
CCGCAAGGACACCCAGGCCTTCATCAAATTTCTAATGGCACAAAATAGCCCAAAGAACATCCTGGAAGTCGGATGTGCTGTGGGCTTTTCCGCTCTTTTGATGGCAGCATACACAGATAAGGACACAAAGATCACCACCATCGAAAAGTACGAGAAGAGGATTCCTGTAGCAAAAGAGAATTTTGCAAAATATGACACTGAAGGTAAGATCATGCTCATGGAGGGGGATGCCATGGATATTTTGAAGACCCTTTCACCGGGGTATGATTTTATTTTTATGGATGCTGCTAAGGGGCAGTATATAAATTTCCTTCCTGAGTGCCTTAGGGTGCTTAATAAAGGTGGGCTTCTCCTTTCTGATAATGTGCTTCAGGACGGGGATGTATTTGAATCGAGATTTGCTGTGACCAGAAGAAACAGAACTATCCACAGCAGAATGAGGGAGTACCTTTACGAACTCAAACACAACGAGCAGCTAAACACGGTAATACTAACAGTTGGAGACGGAATGGCTCTTTCCGTTAAACTATGAGGAACGAATATGAAAAAACCTGAATTATTGATACCTGCCAGCAGTCTGGAAGTCTTAAAGACAGCAGTCATGTTTGGTGCAGATGCAGTTTATATCGGTGGCGATGCCTTTGGACTTCGCGCAAAGGCAAAGAACTTCAGCCCTGAAGAGATGAAGGAAGGAATTGCCTTCGCCCATGAGCATGGGGTTAAGGTTCATGTAACAGTGAATATTCTCGCCCACAACTACGATCTTGATGGTGTTGAGAAGTACCTTCATGAGTTAAAAGAGCTGGGACCTGATGCACTTATTATTGCGGATCCCGGAATATTTATGAAGGCCAGAAGGATATGCCCTGAGATTGAGATCCATGTCTCAACACAGGCCAATAATACGAACTATGAGACTTACAATTTCTGGCATGACCTTGGCGCAAAGAGAGTTGTGGCTGCCAGAGAGCTGTCCATAAATGAGATAAAAGAGATCAGATCAAAGATTCCGGATGACCTGGATGTGGAATGCTTTATTCACGGTGCTATGTGCATTTCCTATTCCGGAAGGTGTCTGTTGTCCAACTACTTCACCGGAAGAGATGCAAATCATGGGGCTTGCACCCATCCCTGCAGATGGAAATATGCAGTTGTTGAGGAACAAAGACCCGGAGAATATCTGCCGGTTTATGAGAACGAGCGGGGTACCTATATCTTCAACTCCAAGGATCTTTGCATGATCGAGCATATTCCGGAGCTCGTAGATGCGGGCGTTGACAGCTGCAAGATCGAGGGAAGGATGAAGACTGCCCTCTATGTAGCTACCGTGGCAAGAACCTACAGAAAGGCTATCGACGATTTCTTTGAGTCTGAGGAGAAGTACAGGGAGAATATGCCCTGGTATCTGGACCAGATATCAAGATGCACATACCGTCAGTTCACAACAGGGTTCTACTTTGGAAAGCCCAGTGAAGAGGCCCAGATTTACGACAATAACACCTATATAAACGAGTATATCTATCTTGGAATAGTCTACGACATTGATGAGAGAGGCTTTGCAAGAATTGAGCAGCGCAATAAATTCAGCGTTGGTGATGAGATAGAGATCATGAAGCCCGACGGAACAGATGTTAAGGCAGCTGTTAAAGCTATGTACAGAGAGGATGGGACCTCAGTTGAGTCCTGTCCTCATTCAAAGGAAATCATTTATCTGGATCTTTCTGAAAAGCCGGATAAGTTCGATATCCTCAGGATTGAATCAAAAGAAGAGGCCGGAGAGTAAAAATTTACTTCAAGTTTCCAATGAATTGATGTACACTTTAAGACAATAATTTACAAAAAGAAAGGGCTTTAGGTAACATGACAGACATTGTTAATGTGGAAGAGATTTTTGGACAGAACGTCTTCACCATCGCTAAGATGAGGGAACGCCTTCCAAAGAATGTTTACAAAGAGGTTGTAAATGTCATTGAGCATGGCGGAGAACTCTCAAAGGGATCTGCTGATGTGGTGGCAAACGCCATGAAGAACTGGGCGATGGAAAACGGTGCGACACACTATACACACTGGTTCCAGCCTCTTACCGGTATTACAGCCGAGAAGCATGATTCCTTTGTGGGAAGTGCAGATTCTGACGGACATATGCTCACTTCTTTCTCTGGAAAAGAACTGATTAAAGGTGAGCCGGATGCTTCCTCCTTCCCTTCAGGTGGTCTGCGTGCAACCTTTGAGGCAAGAGGTTATACAACCTGGGATATCACATCTCCTGCATTCCTTAAGGAGTCCGGAGCAGGTGTTACCCTCTGCATTCCTACAGCCTTTTGTTCATACACAGGAGAAGCTCTTGATAAAAAGACTCCTCTCCTTAGATCCATGGAAGCTGTAAATAAGCAGGCTTTAAGGATCGTTAGATTATTTGGTAACGACAGGGCCACAAGAGTAAACGTATCTGTAGGCCCAGAGCAGGAATACTTCCTTGTTGACTGGGATAAGTCCATGAAGCGTGAGGACCTTATCTTCACAGGAAGAACTCTTTTTGGTGCTATGCCTCCAAAGGGACAGGAGATGGAGGATCACTACTTCGGTGTAATCCGTGAGAGAGTTGGCGAGTTCATGAAGGACCTTAACACTGAGCTGTGGAAGCTTGGTGTTCCTGATAAGACACAGCACAATGAGGTTGCTCCCGGTCAGCACGAGCTGGCACCTATCTATGAGACAGCCAATATTGCTGTAGATCACAACCAGATCATTATGGAGACCATGAAGAGAGTTGCTGAGCATCACAACATGAGATGCCTGCTTCACGAGAAGCCTTTTGCAGGAGTTAACGGCTCCGGTAAGCATGACAACTGGTCTCTTTGCACAGACGACGGTATTAACCTTCTTGATCCGGGAGATACACCTAATAAGAACGTACAGTTCCTGTTTATTCTTTCCTGCATTCTGAAAGCAGTAGATACCCATGCGGATTTGCTTCGCCAGAGCGCTGCTGATGTTGGTAATGACCACAGACTTGGTGCTGATGAGGCTCCGCCGGCTATCATTTCCGTATTCCTTGGAGAACAGCTGGAGGATGTGGTAAGACAGCTTATTGAGACCGGTGTTGCTAAGTCCAGCAAGCGCGGTGGAAAGCTTAAGACCGGTGTATCTACACTTCCTCAGTTCGAGAAGGATGCCACAGACAGAAACCGTACATCACCTTTCGCATTTACAGGTAATAAGTTTGAGTTCAGAATGGTTGGATCATCAGATTCAATGGCAAGCTCAAATACTACACTTAACACTATAGTTGCAGAGGCATTCTGCGAGGCTGCTGATAAGCTTGAAAAGGCCAAGAATTTTGATGAGGCAGTTCATGATCTCATCAAGGAGTATCTGACAGATCATCAGAGAATTATTTTCAATGGTGACGGATATTCAGATGCCTGGGTAGAGGAGGCTAAGAGACGCGGTCTTCCTAATATTGCATCAACTATTGAGGCTGCAGATACTCTTACTACCAAGAAGGCAATCGAGCTGTTTGAGAACTTTGGAGTATATACCAGGACTGAGCTTGAATCCAGAAAAGAGATCATTTTTGAATCATATGCCAAGACTATCAATATTGAGGCCCTTACTATGATAGATATGGCTTCCAAGCAGATCATTCCTGCTGTAATGAAGTATGCAGGAAGACTTGCCAAGGATGTAAATGAAATAACTAATGCAGGTGTAGATGCTTCTGTGCAGACTCAGGAACTTAGAGAAATCCAGGGTAACCTCTCACTGATGAAGAAGGCACTGGATGAGCTTAAGAAGCTTGAGGCTAAGGCTGCCAAGATTGATGATCAGAGGGAACTTGCTTTCTTCTACAAAGACAAGGTAAGGCCTGTTATGGCAGCGCTCAGAGAGCCTGCTGATGCTCTTGAGATGCTTGTTGATAAAAAAGATTGGCCATTCCCTACTTATGCAGATTTATTATTTGAGGGTTGATTTAAAAAAATTTGAAAAAGACAAAATGGGCAGAATGCGCTCTGGGAGCGCGTTCTGCCATATGTTTATAAGCCTTAAAAAAAATTTTTGAAAAATTTTTAAAAAAGTACTTGCATTTTTATATAAACATCCGTATAATCATTTCTTGTCGATGGGCTATCGCCAAGCGGTAAGGCAACGGACTCTGACTCCGTCATTACGTAGGTTCGAATCCTACTAGCCCAGCTAGTTAACCTCTCAGGACAAGTGTTCTGGGAGGTTTTTCTGTTCCAAAAAAAACGGAGGCCCCAATGTATACTTTTAATTCCAGGATCAGATACAGCGAAGTAGATAAGAATGCAGAACTTACCCTTGAGTCTCTGATAGACTATTTTCAGGACTGTTCCACTTTCCAGACACAGGATGGTCCTGCCACCATGGAATACTTAAAGGAGAGGAATATTGCCTGGGTTCTGTCCTCCTGGCAGATAGAGGTATTCAGATATCCAAGGCTTTGCGAATATGTGACCATCGGAACCATTCCCCATGAGCTTAAGGGGTACTTTGGTGTCAGAAATTTCTTCATGGATACAAAGGATGGAGAGAGGCTGGCGGTAGCAAACTCAGTATGGACTTTGTTTGACTTTCAAAAGGGCCTTCCCAGCAGGATAACACCAGAAATAATTGAAGCCTATCCTGTAGAGTCCCGCCTTGATATGGAGTATGCTTCCAGGAAGATCCAGGTTCCTGAGGGTGAGGTAATAAGAGGCGATGAGATCCTGGTCAGAAGCAATAACCTGGACACTAATAACCATGTGAACAACGGACAGTATATCAGGATGGCGATTGACAGTCTTCCTGAAAGGGATGTTAGAGTCTCATCCATGAGGGCAGAGTACAAGAAGCAGGCAAAGCTTGGAGATGTGCTTGTGCCAGAGATTGTGAGAGTTTCAAAAAACGATAGAATGACTTATACTATAAGTCTAAAGGATACGCAGGAAAGCCCGGTTTGTGTAGTCGAGCTTACAGTTTCGCAGTGATGCAGCTGCATTTTTAGATTGAGAGGACGGAATATGTTGAAGTTAGGAGAAAAGCAGACACTTAAGGTAGTTAAGAAGGTTGATTTCGGTGTATATCTTTCTGAGGACGCTGGAGCGGAGGAGAAAGTTCTTTTGCCTATAAAACAGGTCCCTGAAGGAACTGATATAGGAAAAGAGATAGAGGTGTTCATCTACAGGGATTCAGATGACAGACTTATCGCCACCACAAGAGAGCCAAAGATCATGCTTGGAGATGTAAGGCTTCTTAAGGTGAAGGATGTGGCAAGAGTTGGAGCCTTTATGGACTGGGGCCTTGAAAAGGATGTGCTTCTTCCTTTTAAGGAGCAGACAAGGAAGGTTAAGAGTGGCGAGGAAGTTCTTTGCGCCATGTATATTGATAAGTCCAGCAGACTTTGCGTGACCATGAATGTATATGAATATCTCAGAAACGACAGCCCATATAAGAAGGACGACAGGGTTATGGGTACGGTTTATGAGATAAGTGATAACTTTGGTGCTTTTGTGGCAGTTGATGATATCTATTCCGGACTGATCCCCAAGAAAGAGCTTTATGGAAATGTCAGGATAGGTGATAGCGTGTTTGCAAGAGTGTCTTCGGTAAAAGAGGATGGAAGACTCAACTTAAGCCTTCGCGAGAAAGCTTATCTTCAGATGGATACTGATGCAGAGAAGATCCTTTCAATGATAAAAGAAAATGGAGGAAAGCTTCCTTTCACTGATAAGGCTTCACCTGAACTTCTCAGGGAGAAGACCGGAATGAGCAAGAATGAGTTTAAGAGAGCAGTAGGAAGGCTTCTTAAAGAAGGCAAGATTGAGATAAAGCCCGATTCTATAGTGGAGAAGTGATTTATGGATTACAGGAAAGCTAACAGGGTATTTCTCTATGGTGTTTTATCCACATTGGTACTTACGTTACTGTATGCCCTGTGGGTTAATATTTTCCCAGGGGATCTGAATATTATACTGAATAACTTTCTAAGTGAGGTTGTGGTTCTTGTTCCGGCTCTGGCAGTAGTTCTTTTCCATGGAGAGAAACTTGGGAACGTGATAATTTTCAAGGGGATCAAGATCAGATCTGTATTGCTTACTTTTCTTTATGTTATGCTGCTGTACCCGCTGGTTACCTTTGTGAATTCAGTAAGCATGCTGTTTGTTGATAATACAGTGCTGGAGGCCTCCGGACAGATCTTGAGTCTGCCTATATGGCAGGTCGTCATAAGCTTCGGATTGTTTGGGCCTCTTGTTGAGGAGGTTGTCTTCAGGGGAGTTATCCTTCAGAGCTACCAGCGAACAGGAAGGATCCTGGCCTCAATTATCCTGTCCTCATTCCTTTTTGGAATCATTCACATGAACTTTAATCAGTTCGCCTATGGAGCAGTGATGGGGGTTATGTTTGCCCTATTGTTTGAGGCAACGGGAAGTGTTCTTACATCATTTATCGCCCATGCGATCTTTAACACTACGGAAGTTGTTTTGATGTTTGCCAGTGCTGATGCCATTTCTGAGGCCCAGGAGTATCTTGATGACTTTGGAGTTGGAAATGCACAGCTTATAAGTATTGGAATCTATTTTGTACTGGCGATAATAGGAACCTCTCTAGCTATGTGTGTGGTTTACAAGATGTCAGAGATAGAGGGAAGAAAAGCGTTTATGGCCGGTATTACCAAGTGCAAAAAGCAGGGCTATAAACTCATAACCCTTCCGCTTATCGTAGCAGTTATACTTGCTATAGCATATATGATCATGATAGAAGTTCTTTTATCAATATAAACAAGCAAAAAGCCCATTGCCTATACAGCAGTGGGCTTTTTGTTGTGCGAATGCACATCACGTGATGGCGTTCAGATTCTGATGTCGATGTTTCCGCCGATGTCCGGGTTAACAGATGTTTCTGGAATTGCTCCTATGGAAGCAGCCAAGGCTTCTCCGGATTCCTGCATGTTATCAAGGTTCTTTGATAACATTGCTACACCTACATCGTTCAGGATCTTGTTCTGAGATAATGCCATCGATAAAGCAGGAATATCCATAGGCACCTCCTTGTGAAAAGCGAAAGTCCTCTTTATCTTATCTTCTATATCGGCTCTTTAGTTTAAATGTTTAGAGGGTAAAATCCATAAGTGTGGCAAAAATGAGGGGACGTTTTTGTGACTTTTTACTAGCATTTTTTAAAAAATAGACAAAAAACACCTCTGTAAGTGTGGATTTTTTTGTACATTTATATTAAAATAAAAAACAAGATTTAAAGAACATCATGCACGGTGTGCAGGAAAGTGTGTTAAATGATTTCCAATCAGATTTTGCAGAATACAATTGATGGCTTAAAGAACATTGCCCATGTGGATCTTGCTGTTCTTGATGTTGATGGCAAGGAAGTGGCATCAACTACTACAGATATAGGAAACGTATCTGCATCAGCAAGAGATTTTGTTGAGTCTCCTGCGGATTCTCAGGAGATACAGGGTTATCAGTATTTTAAGAGTTATGACGAGAAGGAGATTGAATATATACTTATCTGTACCGGCAGTGGAGATAATGTTTACATGCTGGGCAAGATGATCGCATATCAGATACAGAGTCTTCTTGTGGCATATAAGGAGAGGTTTGACAAGGATAATTTCATCAAGAACCTGCTCCTGGATAACCTGCTTCTTGTGGACATTTATTCCAGGGCTAAGAAGCTCCACATCCAGAATGATGCCAAGAGAGTAGCCATGATAGTTGAGTGTGAAGGGGGAAGGGACACGAATGTCTTAGAACTTACCAGAACCTGCGCTCAGAACGGGGCTGACTTCGTGACGGAAGTTGACGAAGATAACGTAATTGTTGTCAAGGATGTCAGTGACATAATGAAACCTGCAGAGATTGCCAAGGCTGCAGAGGAGATTCTTTCAAATCTCGAGAAAGAGGGACTTACAGGAGTAAGGATTGCTTACGGTACTGTGGTTGGCGAGATCAAGGAAGTGAGCCGGTCCTACAAGGAAGCCAAGATGGCCCTTGATGTTGGAAAGATATTCTTTGATGAGCGGAAGGTTATCTGCTACAGCGAACTGGGCATCGGAAGACTTATCTATCAGCTTCCAATTCCTCTTTGCAAGATGTTTATCAAGGAGATCTTTGGCGGAAGGAATCCTGATGAGTTCGACATGGAGACCCTGACAACCATAGATAAGTTCTTCGAAAACAGCCTTAACGTTTCAGAGACATCCAGACAGTTGTTCATCCATAGAAATACTCTTGTTTACAGACTGGACAAGCTTCAAAAGAGTACCGGACTTGACCTTAGAGTGTTTGATGATGCAATTACTTTTAAAATCGCACTTATGGTTGTAAGATATATGAAGTACATGGAGCAGTTTAGTTAAGAAGTAAGGGGAGTAGAATGGAAAAAGGATACAGAAAAAGAAGAGCAAACAGGCAGATCCCCAGTGATGAGATCATCACGTTGGAAAACGTGACCAAATCTTATTCCACGGGGGCACCAGCCTTAAACGGAGTCACCCTTCATATAAAGAGGGGTGAATTTGTTTTTATAGTAGGTGATAGTGGATCAGGTAAGTCTACACTGATAAAGCTTCTCCTTAGAGAGCTTGTTCCTACAGACGGAGAGATTACTGTACTGGGCTATAACCTTCGGAGGATAAAGCACAGCAAGATTCCTAAGTTCAGAAGAAATCTTGGTATTGTATTCCAAGATTTCAGACTTTTAAAGGACAGAAACGTATACGAGAATGTGGCCTTTGCCCAGCGTATCGTACAGACCCCAAGCAGGGACATAAAGAGAAACGTTCCCTCAATCCTTGCTACAGTTAACCTGGCAGGAAAGTACAAAAACAAGATCAATCAGCTTTCAGGTGGTGAGCAGCAGAGAGTTGCCCTTGCCAGAGCTTTGGTAAATAAGCCGGAGATTCTTTTGGCAGATGAGCCTACCGGAAACCTGGATCCTAATAATTCATGGGAAATTATGAAACTCATGGAGCAGATCAACGAAAATGGTACAACCGTCATAGTGGTTACTCATAACAGAGAGATAGTCAATGCTATGAAAAAGAGAGTTATTACCATGAAAAAGGGCGTCATCATAGAGGACGAGGAAGAGGGTATGTACATCGATGAGGATTAATAGTTTCTTTTATACCATTGGACAAGGATTTAAGAACCTGGGCAGAAACAAGTGGTACACCCTTGCTTCTATAGCAACCATCACAGCGTGCCTGTTTCTGTTTGGACTATTCTACGCAATAATCACGAACTTCCAGAATGTGGTAAAGACTGCAGAGGAAGGCGTATCTGTAACAGTATTCTTTAACGAGGGCACCAGCGAGGATGAGATCCTGGCGGTAAAGAGTGACCTGGAAAAGAGAACTGAAGTCAGAGAGATCGTCTATGTCTCAGCTGATGAGGCATGGGAAGGATTTAAGGAGGAGTATCTTGGGGAGTATGCTGATGGATTCACAGAGAATCCTCTTGCAGATTCTGCAAACCTCCAGATCTATTTAAATGACGTATCAATGCAGCAGGCGCTGGTTACTTATATTGAGTCCATTACTGTGGTCCGTGAAGTAAACAGATCCGAAGTAACAGCTACCACCTTAAGTGGTCTGAACCTGCTCATTGCATATGTATCTGCCGGAATAATCGTAGTTCTTTTGCTGGTTTCTGTTTTCCTTATCAGCAACACTGTAACTATGGGTATTTCAGTGCGTAAAGATGAGATCAATATCATGAAGTACATTGGTGCTACAGACTTTTTTGTAAGAGCGCCATTCGTAGTAGAGGGAATCCTGATAGGTCTTATTGGATCCATTATCCCTCTTATTATCATTTATTTTGTGTACACACATGTTATCACCTATGTTGTTTCAAGGTTCACCATGCTCAGTTCTCTTCTGAACTTCCTACCGGTTGAGACCATCTACAACAGACTGATACCAATTTCACTGCTTCTTGGAATCGGAATTGGTTTCTTTGGAAGTTTCATAACAGTAAGGAAGCATCTGCACGTATAAATGATGAACGATTTTATGAGGGGAATGAGAAAAAGAATAATAGGGGGCATTTTGTGTGTTCTCATGATAGCTGTTACGTTGGTCGGTAGCTCTTTTACCAGCAGCGCAGCTGTTACTGAGGAATCCATCAAGGCCAAGGAAAACCAGATCAGTGCGGCAAAAAAAGAGCGCGACAGCCTTAAAAATGCCAAGACTGACCTGGAGAAAGTCAAAAAGGAGCTGGAGGCCAGCAAGTCAGACCTGAATAAGTACATCACACAGCTGGACGGGGAGCTGACTGACATACAGAGCAAGATCGATGCTCTTAATGATGAGATTACCAAGAAGGAACATGAGATTGAAGTCACAACTGCTGAGCTTGAGGAGGCTGAAGCTATCCAGCAGGCACAGTATGAAGCCATGAAAAAGCGTATCAAATTCATGTACGAGCGAGGCGATACGCTTTATTTTGAACTCCTTATGGAGTCCGGAAGCTTTTCCGATATGTTGAACAAGGCTGAATACATAGAGATGCTGTCATCTTACGACAGGCAGAAGCTCAATGAATATATTGCCACCACAGAGCTTACCAGGCTTACCAAGGAGGCTCTGGAGGAAGAAAAAGAGACTTTAGACGCCACAAAGCAGGCTCGAGAAACTGAAGAAGCCAATCTTCAGTCGCTTATCGATACAAAGAACAATGAGCTTTCAGCTGTTAAGTCGGATATTTCTAACAAGGAAGCTGCTATTGCGGAGTATGAGGCTGAAATCAAGGCTGAGAATGCTGCCATTGCTGCCCTTGAGAAGGAGGTTGCAGCTGATAAGGCGGAGCTTTACAGCAGATATAAGTACGACGGTGGAATGTTCACCTGGCCATGTCCTAATTACACCAGGATTTCCGATAACTATGGAATGAGAATGCATCCCACCCTTGGTATTGAGAAGATGCACAACGGAATTGACCTGGCTGCACCTTCCGGATCTGCCATTCTGGCAGCTTATAACGGAACTGTTGCTGCAGCGGATTACAATTCTACTATGGGAAATTACATCATGATCAGCCATGGTAACGGACTGTACACGATCTATATGCATTGCTCGGCATTGTATGTGTCAAAAGGACAGGACGTTACTTCCGGAACGAAGATAGCGGCAGTTGGATCTACCGGAAGATCCACAGGTCCACATCTGCATTTCGGAGTAAGATTAAATGGTAATTATGTGAGTCCTTGGAATTATCTCAAGTGATTTTTAGGAGTGTAAAGTGGATAGCAACAATATAAGCAATAATATTATAGATTCCCCCTATGAACAGGAACTTAGGGAACAAAAGAAAAAGCTTACAAGAAGATTTGCAAGCGGAATTCTTATCGGGTGCTTCATAGCTCTTTTCATATCTGCGGGACTTTACCTTGTATATGGATTTTGGACAGGTAGGCCAATGGCCCCTGCAGCTGCCAGTCTTTCAGGTGGTGAGGAGCTGATCAACGAGGAGACATTAAGTAAGATCCAGATTCTGGAAGATACTATAGATACCTATTACTACAAGCCTGATGTGGATAAAGAGGCTGAAGCAATCGGCATGTATAAGGGGCTTATGGATTCTCTTGGAGATCCTTACTCGGTTTATTACACTGAGGAAGAGCTGGAAGAGCTCATGAGTGATACGGCAGGTGTCTACTATGGTATTGGCGCTTACGTAAGCATCGACGAGGACATGAATCTTCCGCGAATTTCCGGCGTAATTCCAGGAACTCCTGCAGAGCGAGCTGAGCTTCAGACTGACGATATCATTTATGAGGTGGATAAGGAATCTACACAGGGACTTGAACTTGATGAGGTTGTTTCCATGATCAAGGGACCTGAGGGGACCACAGTTCATCTAACAATCCTCAGAGGATCTCAAAGGGACCAGATCGAGGTTGATGTTGAGAGATCTGCTGTTGAAGTTCCTACTGTAAGTACTGAGCTTGTTGGAGAGAGAGAAGATATTGGTTATCTGAAGATCACTGAGTTTGATGACATCACTCCTGATCAGTTCAAGGAAGGAATGGCAGAACTTAGGGAGAGCAATATCAAGGGCCTTATTATTGACCTTAGAAGTAATCCCGGTGGAAGCCTTCAGGCGGTATGCGATATCGCAAGAGAGATTCTTCCAAAGGGCCTTATAGTATATACTGTTGACAGGAATGGTGAGAGAGAGGACTACACCTGCGATGGATTAAGGCAGATCGAGATGCCGGTGGTTGTCCTTGTAAATCAGTATTCAGCCAGTGCTTCCGAGATTCTTTCAGGAGCTATCAAGGATTATGGAATTGGTAAGCTGGTGGGTACTACCACTTATGGAAAGGGCATTGTCCAGAGGATATTTGATCTAAAGGATGGAACAGCCATTAAGCTTACTGTCAGCGATTACTACACGCCAAACGGAAATAACATCCACGGAATAGGAATTGAACCTGATGTGGAGGTTGAATTTGATTCTGATGCCTATGCTGAGGATAAGACAGACAACCAGATGAACAAGGCGTTGGAGGTCATGGAGGATCTTCTTGACAACTAAATGAATTAATAGTATTATCTGAGACTGTGTTGCAAACCTGCGACACAGTCTTTTTTTTGGTGTAGAGCACCTGGCGAGGTTTTTTCGAGTCTGGTGCGAACCCGGCAAATTCACTTAACGAGGTTCTTTCGAGTTTAGTGAAGTTTGTCTTCCTTTTTTACTTTTGCCCGGTTCGGGCAGTGATTCCATTTTTTTGTTTTAGGAGTTTTTATGGAAGTTAAAGCATGTATTTTTACTGACGCAGGAAAAGTGCGGAAAATTAATCAGGACGCAGCTATGGTAAAGGTTGCTAATACCAGAAGATACGGCAGGATCTCTTTTGCCTGTGTCTGCGATGGAATGGGCGGCCTGAAGAAAGGTGAAGTGGCAAGCTGTAAGGCAGTGAGAGCCATGGAAAACTGGTTTGCGGAAGAGTTGACCCTGATGCAGAACATGGAGGAAGAGGAGCTGTGGAATACAGTGGAAAAGTCCTTGAGAAGGCTTCTTGTGAGAGTGAGTAGCGACATCAGGCGCTACGGTAAACACAGGGGGATAAAGCTTGGGACTACGCTGACAGCTCTTTTACAGATTGGAAATAAGTATCTGACAATAAATGTGGGAGATTCCAGAATATATCTTGTGGATCGGGAAAAGACAGTGGCTATAACCAGAGACCAGAGCCTTATACAGGATAAGCTGGATAAGGGAATCATAAGTAGTGAAGATGCTGCCAGTGATCCGGAGAGAAACGTGCTTCTCCAGTGTCTTGGGACTTCTTTGGAGGTTGAGCCTGAGGTCAGAAGAGGAGAGCTTAAGGGAAACACCACTGTAGTGGCATGCAGCGATGGCTTCTGGAGAACCCTTGAACCAACAGAGATTCACGATAAACTTTGTCCCCAGATGTGCGTAACGCCGGACGACATGCTTGAGGAGTGCAGCAAACTGGCGGCAATGGCTGTGGAAAGACGGGAACAGGACAATATTTCAGTGGCTGCCATGAGCCTGGAGCTGGGCGCCTGACGAGATTGGTCAGAGTTCTGCGTGCTGTATGAAGAATGGGGCGGATGTTGGGAGCGGTTTTTGTGTTTGGTTATGGAAAGGAATTGTAGTGTGATGAATTATTTGAGGAATGAGAGTGTTTACCGAGATAGATACAGAATACTTAGGAAGATTGGAGAGGGCGGCAGCAGCGTGGTTTATATGGCTGTGGACCTGCAGCGCAATGAGCCGGTGTCAGTGAAGGTCTTAAAGGAGAACAGCTACGGAAGGAAATATGCTGAGGGTGATGATAAGCGTGAACATACAGGCGAAAGCTCCGGGCAGGATACAAGACTTATGCTCAGTGCCGAGGCTGAAAATGAAACGCTTATTCTGGGAAGTCTTCATCATCCGGCGATTCCAAGACTTGTGGCGGCCTATGAGGATGCCTTTGTGCTGGAATATGTTCCGGGGAACAGCCTTGAGAAGGTGCTGAAGATAAAGGGAAGGCTTGCAGAGAAGGAAGCAGTGGCTATAGGTTTGGAGCTACTGGAGGTGCTGGGGTATCTTCATAAGGGTGAAAGGTGCAAATCACAGGGTGAAATTTGCGAACAAAAAGTGCCCGTCATTTATAGAGATCTAAAGCCTGCAAACATCATGATCCGTCCGGATGGACATGTTTCCCTGATAGATTTTGGGGCTGCCAGGCTTTACAGCCGGGAAGGGGCAGTGGATACGCTTAATCTTGGTACTTACGGTTTTGCGGCACCTGAGCAGTTTGGTAGCCTTGGGCAGACAGATCCAAGGACGGATATCTACTGCTTCGGAAAAACCATGCTTCAGATGGTGGGAGGAAAATGCTCTCCCGAACTCATGCAGATCATTGATAAGTGCACCAGGCCTGACAGGGAGGATCGATTTGAGAGCTGTGAGGAAATTGCAAAAGAGCTAAGAAGGTTTCCGGCGTTGAAGGTTAGGAATATGATCGTGAAGAACCTTAGAATGGCTTTTGTGGCCGGCGCTGTTGCACTGGTGGTGTCCTTTGGAGTGGCCCATTATGAGTCTGTGATCAGCTATGCGGCTACCGATGCGGAAACCCGTATACCCGCAGTTAAGGAGCGCCTGGGATACGCAGGGATCAGGATCAAAGGGATACTTGAAGAGAAAGGGCTCTGGATATGGGAGCAGGATCCGGATTTTCAAGAGGCGGATCACCTGATTCCCACTATAGGGATGCCTTTTGAAAACGGAGATGGCTCTGATATTGTTGATAATACCTTTGAAAGGACGTGAAATAATGCTGATATTTGTATATACCTTTGCGCTGGTCTTTGTGGCCCTTGTGGTTATCCTGGGTCTTGGAAGTATCCTGACAGGGATTGGCGCAGACCCACCGGCAGAGCCGGAAGGCGCAGCTACAGCTGCCATGTGCACCACACAGCTTTTAGGAGAAAAGAGTGGAAGCTGCGGAGTCTGTGACGAAGATTTTATTATTGAACAGGATCTGGTATACACCTATGAATCTGTAAATCTGTTGTAGGGGATGGATTAAGTGTTTCATACTATTGTTTGTGGATTGTTTTACTGCAGCTAGTTAGAGCATCTTTTTAATATATGCTCCGGTGTAGGACTTCTTGCACTTGGCAACCTCCTCCGGAGTTCCGGCTACCACTACGGTGCCGCCCTTGGAACCTCCCTCAGGTCCCATATCGATGATGTAGTCTCCGGTCTTTATGACATCCAGATTGTGCTCAATTACTACAACTGTATTGCCCTGCTCCACCAGTTCATGCATGATCTTAACAAGCTTTTGAACATCCGCAAAGTGGAGACCTGTTGTGGGCTCATCCAGGATGTAAACAGTCTTACCTGTTCCCACCTTACTAAGCTCTGTAGCAAGCTTTATTCGCTGGGCTTCTCCGCCGGAAAGCTCTGTGCTGGGTTGTCCAAGCTTTACATAACCAAGCCCTACATCGTAGAGGGTCTGGATCTTACGCTTGATGGTCCTTACGTTTTCGAAGAACTTAAGAGCCTCCTCAACGGTCATGTCAAGGACATCATAAATATTCTTTCCCTTATATTTTACTTCAAGAGTCTCGTGGTTGTATCTCTTTCCGCCGCAAACTTCACAGGGAACATAAACATCAGGCAAAAAGTGCATCTCTATCTTGATGATACCATCTCCGCCGCAGGCTTCACACCTTCCGCCTTTAACATTGAAAGAAAATCTTCCCTTCTTATAACCTCTTGCCTTGGCATCGGGGGTTCCTGCGAACAGGTCTCTGATCATGTCAAATACACCTGTGTAGGTAGCAGGGTTAGAACGAGGTGTTCTTCCAATAGGAGACTGGTCTATGGCGATGACCTTATCCACCTGTTCCAGGCCTTCGATAGCCTTGTGTTTGCCGGGGATGCATCTGGCCCTGTTAAGGTCTCTTGCCAAATGCTTATACAGTATCTCATTGACAAAAGAGCTTTTTCCGGATCCGGACACTCCCGTAACAATGGTCATTACTCCAACCGGAACATCAATGTCTATATTCTTAAGGTTATTCTCCTGGGCACCCACGATTTTAAGCCATCCGGTGGGTTTTCTTCTGACTTCCGGTACCGGTATCTTAAGTTTACCTGAAAGATACTGTCCAGTTATGGACTCCTTAACCTTCATAATATCTTCTGCTGTACCGCAGGCTACGATTTTTCCTCCGTGGGATCCCGCTCCCGGGCCCACGTCAACAATGTAGTCAGCAGCCCTCATGGTATCCTCATCATGTTCAACTACGATAAGAGTATTACCAAGGTCCCTGAGGTTCTTAAGTGTATTGAGGAGCTTATCATTATCTCTCTGGTGAAGTCCGATACTTGGCTCGTCCAAAATGTAGCATACTCCACAAAGGCCTGAACCAATCTGAGTTGCCAGCCTTATCCTTTGCGCTTCTCCTCCGGAAAGGGTTCCTGTCGCCCTTGAAAGTGACAGGTAGTCCAGTCCTACATCCACAAGGAAACCTACCCTGGCACGGATCTCTTTTAATACCTGAGAACCGATCATCTCCTGATGCTCAGTAAGTTTCATATTCTCCAGATAGGTCTGGAGTTCATCTATGGACATGGAAGTGATCTCATAGATATTCTTGTTATCTATAGTTACAGCTAGAGCTTCCTTCTTAAGCCTTTGTCCACCGCAGAGCTGACAGGGCGTGATACGCATATACTCCTCGTACTCCGCCTTCATAGCCTCAGAAAAAGTCTCTCTGTAGCGCTGTTCTACATTCTTAATAAGCCCCTCAAATCTGATAGGATAATCGCCTTCTCCGCGCTGACCCTTGTAGTGGACCATAACTTCCCTGTCAGCTCCGTGGATCAGAACCTCTTTCACCTTATCGGAAAGGTCTTCAAAAGGGGTATCCAGACTGAACTTGTACTCCTTAGCTAAAGCTCTTAAGGTTGCGTTACTGAAGCTGGAGTCCTTGTTGGCAGATTGCCAGCCCATTACCACTATACAACCGTCATTTATGGAAAGACTCTTATCAGGGATCATAAGGTCTTCATCAAACTTCATCTTATATCCAAGGCCAACACATTCAGGGCAGGCACCAAAGGGATTGTTGAAAGAAAAGCTTCTTGGCTCCAGCTCAGGGATACTGATTCCGCAATCGGGGCAGGCAAAGTTCTGACTGAAATTGAGCTCCTGTCCATCCACAACATCCACCACAAGAAGCCCATCTGCAAGCTGAAGGGCACTTTCTATGGAGTCTGTAAGTCGTCTTCTTAAATTCTCATTGTCATCACGAACTACAATCCTGTCCACGATGATCTCAATGCTGTGCTTGATGTTCTTGTCCAGCTTGATCTCTTCTTCAGAAATCTCGTACTGGCTTCCATCAATCCTGGCTCTCACATAGCCGGCTCTCCTGGCTCTGTCCAGGGTCTTTTGATGTTCACCCTTTTTACCCCTTACGACAGGGGCCAGAATCTGGAGCTTGGTCCCATCTCCAAGAGCCATGATCTGATCGCACATCTCATCCACAGTCTGTCTGCGGATCTCTCTGCCACAGTTTGGACAATGGGGAATACCTATTCTCGCATACAAAAGTCTAAAGTGGTCATATATTTCAGTGACAGTTCCAACTGTTGATCTGGGATTTTTGTTGGTAGACTTCTGATCTATGGAAATCGTAGGAGAAAGACCCTCTATGGACTCAACATTTGGTTTATCCATCTGGCCAAGGAACATTCTTGCATAGGAAGAAAGGGACTCCATGTACCTTCTCTGACCCTCTGCAAAAATAGTCTCAAATGCCAGGGAGGACTTTCCGGATCCTGATACACCGGTCAAAACTGTCAGGGTCTCCCTTGGGATCTTTACACTGACGTGCTTAAGGTTATGTTCACTGGCACCACGAACCCTGATATAGTCATGGATATCAGAGGGAAGAATCCTCTTGGTGGTGTTCTTTTTTGTCATCTTGCTTTCTGACATATTATTTCCCTTCTATATTGAAACAAAGAGGTTAGGTGTTCACAGTCCTGAAGTGAGCTCTTGGTGCACTTTCTTAAGCTCAATGAGTTCATCACGCAGCATAGCAGCAGTCTCGAAATCCAGCTCTGTAGCAGCCCTTTTCATCTTCTTCTGAACCTGTTCCATGAGTTTCTCCAGTTCCTGTCTGTCCATGGATTCAGGTGATTTCTCAAACTTAACCTCTTCCTTGGCAACAGCCTTGGTTACTGCTATAAGATCTCTGACTGCCTTCTTGATAGTCTGAGGCGTGATACCATTCTCTTCGTTATACTTCTGCTGAATAGCACGACGTCTCTTCGTCTCCTCAATGGCTTTACTCATGGAGTCCGTCATGTTGTCTGCATACATGATAACATGGCCCTCTGAGTTACGGGCAGCTCTACCAATTGTCTGGATCAGGGATGTTTCAGAACGAAGGAATCCCTCTTTATCTGCATCGATTATGGCTACCAGAGCAATCTCCGGGATATCCAGACCCTCTCTTAAAAGGTTGATTCCCACGAGGACATCGAACACATCAAGTCGCATATCCCTGATGATCTCAGCTCTCTCAAGAGTGTCTATATCTGAATGAAGGTATTTGACTCTTATGCCTGACTCTGCCAGGTACTGGGTCAGATCCTCAGCCATGCGCTTGGTAAGCGTGGTGACAAGCACCTTATTCCCTGCTGATACCGTCTTCCTGATCTCACC
>CAMVRW010000013.1 GCA_947169985.1 uncultured Butyrivibrio sp.
GGAGAACTTGGTATTACCAGAGACTAGTTTTGATTGGGAGTGCGCCTCATGAAGACGTATACAGAGGAGAAAAGAATCAGGCCGGATATTCTTACGGCTTCAGTATATATTGCAATAACTGCAATGATGCTTTATGCAGTTATATGTCAGAAAATCTATGGCGATAAGGGAGCTTTTTTCAGTGCGGCTCCTTTATCTTTGTATCTGCTTTTTTATTGCCTGTTTGTGTTTGCAACTCAGAAGGCAGTTTATATTATGGTAAGGCTCCGGGCCAGAAGGTCACAATATCTTAATGCTCAGACCAATATGGTGAGATCCGTCAGAGTATTTGGAATTTCTGCTGTTTTGATCGGACTTCTGATTATAGGAGGAAGCTTTACTCTTTCCGGAAAACTCTTTGGGGCTGAGAGAGGCTTCTTTCAGATGATGATCTCAGGTGCTGCCATTATCCTTTTAGGTGGACAGGGCGTACTTAGAGGTTATCTGCAGGGAGTTGGCTACACTAAGCCTATCGTTATCGCTGACGTAGTTATTGCGGTCTTTTCCATGATCTCCGGGATAATAATAGTGGAATGTCTCTACCACTATGGCCTTAGAGTAAATGATCTGCTCCATGTGGATGAGTTTAGTGCTGTTTATGGATCTGCTGGCATGATGGCAGGTATACTGATAGGTTCTCTTGTGGGATGCATACATACCATAATCAGTTACAATCTTAGAAAGAGTGAGATTGCAACATTTGTTAAGGGTGGAGCCCCAAGATATCTGGACAATAAGAACGATGTTCTGACAGGCATCAGACATATAATGGTATTGTACTGTACACCGGCACTTATGGTACTGGTGGATCAATGTGCTTATATGCTCTTCACAAGAAGATTTCATGAGGATGTAGATTACATTTCTGAGTTTGGCGTTTTTGCCGGAAGAATAGTGACAAGCGTTGGGCTTATATCAATCCTTTGCTGCATACCTTTTATCAAGAAGTGGAACAGGGTAATGGCCAGGATTGAAAGGGATGAACTTGAGGGAGCCAGGGACAGATTTAAGGTTCTGATGCGCTTTTTCAACGTTCTTTTGATACCGGTCTCTGTATTTGTTTTTGCTTTATCCGGTACTGTCCAGACAGTCATCTTTGGAAAGACCTCCGAAGCAGCTAATAATCTGATGCTGCCTTCAGCACTGGTAATATTCCTTCTTGGTTTTGGAATCATGTTTTCCTGGCTTTTGAATCACATGGGAAAATCAGTGATCATTTTGCTTAATGTGGGCATTGGATGGGCTGCGCATGTGGGCGGACTAGTTCTTTTGATGATGTTATTTAACTTAGGAATAATGGGAATTGTTTTTTCCTGGATTCTTGCACTACTTATGTATGACCTTTTGTGCTTTTTGATGCTGGGTAAAATGCTCAAGTACAGGCAGGATCATTTCAAGTGTGTACTGCTTCCGCTAGTTAGCGCAGCAGCTTCAGGTTTTGTGGTATTTCTTTTAAATATGCTTCTGGCAAACAGAATAGGAGAAGTGCTCACTTTCCTTATCTGCATTGCTATTTTCTATGCAGTGTATATGCTGATAATGATAGTGACCAGAGGACTGATGGCCCATGAACTTCGTAAGGTGCCACTGGGATTTCTCTTTGAAGGACTTGCCAGGTCTATAACCCATGACAGGTATTATGAGGGATAATTTTGAGTAAGAGGATCATTGTAGCCGGAGGGGGAGCTTCCGGTATGTGTGCTGCTATATATGCAGCAAGAAATGGTGCAAAAGTCACTATTATAGAGAAGAATACTGTCCTTGGTAAAAAACTCTCCATGACGGGTAACGGAAGGTGCAATCTGACCAACCTGGATATGAGAGAGGAATGTTATAACATTGCTGCCCGTGGAAGAATGAAGGAGTGGCTTTCTACCTATGGAGTTGAAGATGTTATAAGCTTTTTCAAGTCCTTGGGAGTGGTAGTTAAGAGCGAGGACGGATATATCTATCCGGTTTCAGGTCAGGCTTCTACAGTGGTCAGGGCTTTGGAGAATGAAATTTCCCGCCTTGGAATTGAGGTGGTTTACGGACAGCAGCTTAAAGGTGTTAGTGCAGAGGATGAAGGAGTTTACGAGGTAAAGACAGATAAGGACTCTTTTACCTGTGACGCAGTTATTCTTGCTGTGGGTTCCCTGTCCGGAGCTAAAAGTACCATGTCCACAGGCGACGGGTATTATATCTGCAAGAAGCTTGGTATGAATGTTAAGGATACTTATCCGGCTCTTGTTGGATTTAAATGTGACCCTCAGGAACAGATGCCAAAGGCAGGTGTCCGGATCACCGCCGATATTTCTTTTGTCCTGGGAAAAGAGACTTTGGCAAGGGAGCAGGGTGAATTACAGCTGACAGCTGATGGAATCTCGGGAATACCTGTTATGCAGGCCTCAAGGGATGTTATCAGGTTTGTAGAAGAGAAGAAGCCTGTATACGCTGTGATAGATTTCTTTCCGGACTATGATGATAAAGATTTTGAGTCCCTTAAGGCTGACATGTTAAAGCTTAAGGATGACAGGACTTTGGAGGAGTTTTTGCAGGGCTTTTCCAACAGCAATATAACTGAGATGGTCCTTTCAAGGATGAAGCTCTCTAAATCCATGAAGATGAAGAATATTTCCTCCAGCATGGCAGAGTGTATACTGGATAATTACAGGGCTCTGCGACTTAAGATTGATGAAAGCTATGGATATATGGCTTCTCAGGTTACCACAGGTGGAGTTAGTCTGGGTGATATAGGCAGTGATTTTGCCTATAAAAAAGCCCCCGGCATTTTCTGCATCGGGGAGCTTGTGGATGTTGATGGAAGATGTGGAGGCTATAATCTGCAATGGGCCTTTACAAGTGGCAGCATTGCAGGCACAGCAGCTTCACTATGATCATTTATAGGACTTTAGCGTTTTGTGGATGCGGTCCTCAGGTTTAGTCAGCTTTTGCATTGAACCATGGTTGTGAAGGGTATCGATTATGGCTGCTATATAGCGGTTCATGCTAACGCTCATATAGTATTCTTTTTCCAATAGCTCAGGTTTCTGGTAAACAAGGTTGGTGGTAAATATCCTGTCAAACAGGCCCTGTTCATAGGCTTTATCAAGCTTTTCAAAGCCGCTGGAGAAAAGGCCGAAGGTTGCAAAGATAAAGACTCTTTTTGCACCACGATCCTTGATCTGCTTACATACATCGATGATGCTTCCACCTGAAGCGATCATATCATCTACTACGATGGCATCCATTCCATCAAGGCTTCCGCCACAGAAGTCATGGGCTATGATGGGATTGGTGCCATCAACTATGTTGGCATAATCCCTTCTCTTGTAGAACATACCTATATTGACGCCAAATACAGAGGCGAAGAATACTACACGCTCTGTGGCGCCTTCGTCAGGGGCTATGAACATCAGGTGATCTGAGTCTACCTTGATATCTTCATATTCTGTTAATAAGGCCTGGGTAAACTGCAGGGCAGGAGACACGTTCTCGATTCCCTTTAAAGGAAGAACGTTCTGCATTCTAGGGTCATGGGCATCAAAAGTAACTATGTTATCCACGCCCATATATTCAAGCTCCTTCAGCATTACTGCGCAGTCTAAGGATTCACGCTGGGTTTTACGATGTTGCCTTCCTTCATACAAAAAGGGCATTATTACCGTGATCCTTTTTGCTTTTCCGCTGCAGGCTGCGATAATGCGCTTCAGGTCCTGAAAATGATCGTCGGGAGACATACGGTTCAGTTCCCCGTCCATTTTATATTTCAGGGAATTGTTACATACATCCGCAAGAATATAGATATCCTTGTGCCTGACGGATTCTTTGATGATAGCCTTGGCTTCGCCACTGGCGAATCTTGGACACTGGGATTCGATGAGAAGATTGTCGCATTGCTTCCACTCACACAGGATCTGATTTATCCTTTTAGCTCTTTGGGAGTATGACTCAAGTGCAATTATTCCTAAATTCTTTGTATCATTCATAGGGATACCTGACCTTTCTATCTATATTTTAACATATCATAAACTGTAAAACGTACTATAATACTATGTATATAATCTATTATTTAATGATCAGGGAGATGTGAAATGGTTTCGTTGGGATTATGTTTTTTGGCTTTATTACTTGGCTTCATGTTTTATGGCAAACTTGTTGAAAAGATCTTTTCGCCGGATGACAGGACTACACCTGCCTATACTAAACAGGATGGAGTAGACTTCATTCCTATGAAGACCTGGAAGGCCTTCCTGGTTCAGCTTCTTAATATTGCAGGTACAGGACCAATATTCGGAGCTATCATGGGAGCCTGCTTTGGACCAGTTGTTTTTCTTTGGATAATCTTTGGTGCAATCCTGGGCGGAGGAGTCCATGATTACATGTGCGGAATGATCTCAGAAAGGCATGATGGATCCTCTATAGCTGAACTTAGCGGTATTTATTTGGGAAAAGCTGCAAAGTGGGGGATGCGTGTTTTTTCAATTGTGCTTTTGATCCTGACAGGAACAGTTTTTGTCACATCGCCAGCAGCTCTTTTGGCAAGGCTTACACCGAACTTTATGGGAGTTCCATTTTGGACATTTGTTATCCTTATTTACTATATTCTTGCAACACTTCTTCCCATTGATAAGATCATTGGCCGTTTTTATCCGATTTTTGGAGCCGTTCTTATAGCAATGGCAGTTGGTATTATTTTTGGTATCTTTAAAGGTGGTTACACTATTCCTGAGATAAGCCTTCAGAATCTCCATCCGGAGGGGCTTCCTGTCTGGCCATATATGTTCGTGACTGTGGCCTGTGGTGCTATTTCCGGATTCCATGCAACCCAGTCCCCGATGATATCCAAGTGCATTACATCTGAGAAACAGGGACGTGTAGTTTTTTATGGCGCTATGCTTTCGGAATCTGTTATAGCTCTTATCTGGGCCGCCGGCGGAGTAGCATTTTATGGCGCTACAGGAGCTCTTTCCGCAGCGATAACACAAAACGGACAGTCTGGAGTTGTCTATGATATCTCTACAGGAATGCTGGGGCCAGTTGGAGCAGTCCTTGCAATTGTCGGAGTTATCGCTTGTCCCATCACTTCAGGTGATACGGCATTCCGTTCAGCAAGACTGATCCTTTCTGAAATAACAGGTCTTGATCAGAAGAAGATCAAGAATCGTCTTTTGATCACATTGCCACTACTGGGAATCGGTGCGCTTTTGACCCATCTTGATTTCAATGTGCTTTGGAGATATTTCTCCTGGAGTAACCAGACCCTGGCTATGATATCCCTTTGGATTTCCACTGTTTTCCTTATCCGTAACAGGGGAAAGAAATATAGTCTCCTCACAGCTCTTCCTGCCACCTTCATGACAGGGGTTAGTGTGACCTATATTCTCATGGCTAAAGAGGGCTTCCGCCTTGATAGAAGTATCAGCTACCCAATAGGTATGGCTGCAGCTGCTGCTCTTTTTGCAATTTATGTTTTAAAATGTCGTAATATGACTCAGAAGCAGGAGTGAAAATGATCAGAGTAAGTCAGATAAAGATTCCAATTGATATAAATGACGTCAGCTGGTATCAGGATCAGGAAAAGAAATATGGGCGCCTTAGAAAGAAGGTTGCAAAGACCCTAAGAATCGGCGAAGAGCAGATTGAAAGCATAAGTATTTCCAAGCATTCAATCGACGCCAGGAAAAAGCCTGAACTTTTTGATATCTATACGGTCGATGTTGTCATAAAGGCAGGAAGTGCTAACGGTAAGGGCTCCGGTAAGAATGGACTTGAAGAGAGTCTGGTAAAAAAGTGCCGCGATAAGAATGTAAGCGTTATTAAGGAAAAGAGATATGACTTCTTTGAGAAGGTTTCAGCCAGGAAAGAATCAGAAGGAAAAGATAGTTCCACTGTGCCTGACTTGGCTTTAAATAAGCGGATTTGTATAATCGGTGCTGGGCCTGCTGGCTTGTTTTGTGGATATGAGCTGGCTATGGCGGGATTTAAGCCTATAATTTTTGAACGTGGTGCTGACGTTGAAAAGAGATGTGAAATAGTAGATAGGTTCTGGACTTCCGGGAAACTGGATGTAAAGACCAACGTTCAGTTTGGTGAGGGAGGAGCAGGAACTTTTTCCGATGGAAAGCTTAACACCATGGTTAAGGACAAGGAAGGGAGAGGCGCTGAAGCTCTTGATATCTTTGTTAAACATGGTGCTCCCGAGAGGATTAAGTATGAGTCTAAACCACATATCGGCACTGATATATTAAAGGATGTAGTAAAGAATATAAGACAGAGTATTATAGATGCCGGTGGAGAGGTGTATTTCGAGAATCAGGTGACGGAGCTGATATTGGATGACACTAATGCGCTTAAAGGGCTTAAGGTGTCTGAGAGTATTGTAGAGTGCGACGCAGCAGTTCTTGCAATCGGCCACAGTGCCAGAGATACCTTCAAAATGCTTTATGAGAGCAAGGTGGAAATGCAGCCAAAGCCCTTTGCTGTGGGCTTTAGAGTTGAGCATCCACAAAGCCTTATTAATAAGTCCCAGTATGGAGTGGCAGATTCCAAGGCGCTTCCGGCGGCTCCATATAAGCTGACAACTACAACCAAAGAGGGCAGAGGAGTTTATTCCTTCTGTATGTGCCCCGGAGGATATGTTGTCAATGCATCTTCTGAAGAGGGGATGCTTGCTGTAAACGGAATGAGCTACAGTAAGCGAGATGGCAAAAATGCAAACTCAGCCATTATTATTACTGTAGATCCTAAGGATTTTGGCTCAGACCATGTGCTGGCAGGTGTTGAATTTCAGAGAAAGCTTGAGAAGAAAGCCTTTGAGCTTGCTGGGGGCAAGATTCCTGTTGAGCGTTACGGGGATTTCAGAAAGGCTGTAACTGGCGAAAACTTTGACAAGATATCTTTTGATTCTGAGTTTAATGATCCACAGATGAAGGGCTTTTATGAGTTTGCTGCTGTTCATGAAATACTTCCGGAGGAGCTTAACACGGCCTTTGTGGAAGGTATGGAGAACTTTGGCAGGATCATAAAGGGCTATAACGACGAAAGGGCTCTTGTTTCAGGCGTGGAGAGCAGGACCTCATCACCTGTACGTATTAACAGAGACGAAAATGGTGAATCCGTTAACATAAAGGGGCTTTTCCCTTGCGGCGAAGGAGCTGGCTATGCTGGAGGAATCATGTCAGCTGCCATGGACGGGATTCGTACAGCTGAACTTGTAGCAAAGAAGCTGCTTGATTAAGAAATGGATACGTAATTACTGATTAGATGTTGAACAATCGCACAAAGAGAAAGGTAGCATGGATAAAAACCACATAAGAAAGGCATCTCTTGCAAAGAGAGATGCCTTGACGAGAGAACAGATAAAAGAAAAGAGTCGACAGATTTTTGAAAAGCTTATGGAGCTTGATGAGTACAGGAATGCGGAGAACATCCTTGTTTATGCTTCCATGCGCAGTGAAGTTTTAACTGATGACATCATTTTGGATGCGCTGGCAAACGGGAAAAAGGTCTTTTGCCCAAAGGTTACGGATAAGGCTAATGGAATCATGGAGTTTGTCAGGATCATGTCTTTGGAGGAACTGAAGGAAGGTTATTTTGGAATAAGTGAACCTGAACTTACGGATGATTCAGAAATTGCCGGAAGAGCAGGCTTTGAAGAGGGTACCGGCTGTTCAGATAAAACTTTGGTTATAATGCCTGGGGCGGCTTTTGACAGACAGTGCAATCGTATTGGTTATGGCGGCGGATTCTATGACAGGTATCTGAAAAGGCATCCTGAATATAAGACTGTTGCGCTGTCATTTGAGTGTCAGATTTTGGATGAGCTGATACCGGTGGATGAATTTGATGTAAAGCCGACAGCTCTTTTAACAGAAGAAACAGCGTCATTACGGGAGATTTAATGGGAAGAAAAAAGCGAGATACAATTGAATTCAGATTCTATGAGATTCCCCAGGGACAGAGCTGCCTGGCGCTTCTGGGTGAGAAGTGGATCATGGTATATGGTAAGGATGATAAGTACCTTCATTTCCACAATCTCTTTGAGGTAGGCTATTGCAGGCACGGCGAGGGAGACCTGGTGTTTGATGAGAAGGTCTGCAAGTATGAGAGTGGTATGCTCTCTATTATTCCGGCCAATTATCCGCACACTACTTACAGCTCTGAAGAGAATTTCTGGGAATATATCTTTTTTGATATAGACCTGATCCTTGAACAGATATATCCGGATAATCCTTCAAAGCAAAGGGAAGCCAGGGAAATAGCCAATAAGAGGGCGGATCTTCTCTATGAATACCAGCATCCGGAGATGGGAGAGATCATCAAAAGGATCATGGAAGAGATGAGGGATAAAAAGCCCTATTATACTGAGACTACCAACAGCCTTTTGAGGGCTTTTGTTATGCTTCTTATCAGATATCAGAACACCAAAGAAGCTGATAGTGGCAGATTTAATGACGTTGAGAATCAGGGAGCCGTGATGGGTATAAGACCTGCTCTTGAGTATATGGACAGGGAATTTGCTGAAGAGATAAAGGTGGCTAAGCTTGCGGAAATGTGTAACATGAGTGAGGCACACTTCAGGAGGATTTTCCAGGATGGAATTAACATGACTCCTATGGATTATTTGAATCTTGTCAGGATACAGAAGGCCTGCATGATAATGAACAAAACTGATCATTCTATGGAAGTTGTTGCGGCGGAATGCGGCTTTTCAACTTTTTCTACATTTAACAGGAATTTCAGAAAGTTCCTCAATACTTCGCCCTATCAGTGGAAGAAGAATAAGGACAATTATAACAACAAGCTTCTTGATTATAAGATAAACGCGCTTAAGGGTTGGTGATTTATTAACATTTCTTAAACGTTTTCGTTCACAATTTAGACATATATGATTGAAAATGCACATTTTAGATTATAAAATGTGTATTTTTTATGAACACTGTTGTTATAATGTACATATAACCGAAACGGAAAGGTAATGTTTCCGTCAAATTGTATAAGTCGATGTTCATCAAACTCATCTGACATTGATTTTAGCAGAAATCGGTTAAACTTATCATTTTTCTAATTTCATTTTAGGGAGGGTAATAAAAATGAAAAGAAAAGCATTATCAATTTTCCTTGCATCAGCTATGTCTCTTTCAATGTTAGCTGGATGCGGAAGCGCAGCAGACAACGGATCAGCTCCTGCTGACACAACAGCTTCAGAGCCTGCAGCTACTGAGACAGCAGCTACAGAGACTGCAGCAGCTTCAGCAGATGTTGCATCTGAGGGTGAGCATGAGCTTTCAGTTTACGCTTGGGATAAGAACTTCAACATTCCTGCTCTTGAGGCAGCTGAGAAGGCTTACCAGACAGTAGATCCTGATTTCAAGCTTAACATCGTTGAGCAGTCTGCTTCATCTGACGTTGAGAACGCAATCACACTTGCTGCTTCATCAGGTGACTACTCACAGCTTCCTGACATAGTTCTTTTCCAGGATCACTACATCCAGAACTATGTAACAAACTATCCTGATGCTTGGATGGATCTTGAGGATGCTGGCATTGACTGGTCTGATTTCGGAGCTGAGAAGCTTTCATACTCAACAGTTAATGGCAAGCACTACGGAGCTCCTGTTGATAACGGAACATCTGTATTTGCTTATCGTACAGACATTCTTGAAGAGTGCGGATACACAATTGATGATGTAACTGGAATCACATGGGATCGTTGGCTTGAGATTGGCCGTGATGTAAAGGCTAAGACAGGCAAGTACCTCGTTTCTATGGATCACAACGGAGACGATCTTCCTTACATGATGATGCAGGCTGAAGGAAAGTCACAGTGGAAGGACGGCGTTCCTTACTTTGTAGGAAACGAAGACCTCAAGGCAATCCTTAACGTAATCATCACAGGTGCTAAGGACGGCGTTATCTACCTCTGCAATGACTGGTCAGAGTACACAGATACATCAATCATTGGCGATCAGGTTGCTGGTGTATTCAATGGTAACTGGATCATTCCTACAATGGAGCAGGTAGCAGAGAACAGCGGTAAGTGGGCAATCACAACAGCTCCTACACTTTCTGGTAAGGAAGGATATGCTGCTAACGGTGGTTCTTCACTCTACATAACAGGCAACTGCTCAAAGCCTGAGCTTGCAAAGGCATTCCTTGCATACACATTCGGTGGCGGAGAAGGTGCTATCGCTACATACGATGACGCTCTTCGTAACGGTGGTGTTATCACATGCTGCATCTCAGCTTCTAAGTCTGCTGTTTACCAGGAAGGCGTTGACTTCTTCAATGGTCAGGCTATCTACACAGACATCGTTGCTATGGGTGCTAACGTTCCTGTTGTTGAGCAGAACGACTACCACTACACAGCACGTACACAGATCCAGGCTGCTATCACAAACGTAATCAACGGTGCAGACCTTGATGCAGAGCTTCAGCAGGCTGAGGATCAGGTTAAGTTCGAAATGGGCCTTTGATCACCAGGTTCGAAAGAACCTCACCAAGTGATCTTTAGGGGTCGGCGAGAATTCATATGGGGAATCGGACTTCCGGTTCCCCATTTTTAAAGGGAAACAGTTTTTTCATAAAGGGGTATTTAAAATGGAAAAGAAGAATAAAATGGGCCTTTTGGCTAAACAGAAGGCTGCCGGATGGCTCTTTTTGGTTCTTGCATCCGCAATGATCATAGTAATGAGCTTTTATCCAATGGTTCAGGCTCTCATAACTTCATTTAAGACAGGTTCTTCAGCTAACATGCAGTGGGCATCACCACTTATTTATAACTATAAGAGAATGTTCCAGGATAAGATGTTCATGAAATCTGTGGGTAACACATTTCTGTATCTGATCGTTCAGGTACCGATCATGCTTATCCTTGCTATTTTGCTTGCACAGCTCTTAAATAATAAGGATCTTAAATTCCGCGGTCTTTTCCGTACATTCATTTTCCTTCCCTGTGCAGTATCACTGGTTTCATATGCCCTGATCTTCAGGACCATATTTGCAACACAGGGACTTATAAACATTATTCTTACAAATCTCGGTATTATCAACGAGGGTATCAACTGGCTTGGTACAACATCAACTGCAAGAATTGTTATTATCATAGCCCTCATCTGGAGATGGACAGGCTACAACATGGTATTTTATCTTGCAGGCTTACAGAACATCGAATATTCAGTGTATGAGGCAGCCAAGATCGATGGCGCTAACGGTTGGAAGACCTTCTGGTATGTAACAGTACCTCTTCTTAGACCTGTCATCATTATGACCTTTATCATGTCAATCAACGGAACACTTCAGCTCTTTGATGAGTCCGTGAACCTGACAAACGGTGGACCGGCTAACACAACCATCACAATGTCTCATTACATTTACAATAACTCATTTGGTCAGGGTGTAGCTAACTTTGGTTATGCATCAGCGATGTCGTTCTTTGTATTCATCCTGGTTGCTATACTGGCGATCATCAATCTGAAAGTAGGTGATACACGTGACTAATACTAAAGCACTTGATAAAGAAATAAGAAACAAAAGCGCTATTCAGAAGAGACTTATTCCTACCTATATCTTCCTGACAATAGCTTCAATATTCTCAGTATTTCCTCTGTTCTGGATGATCACAGCAGCAACAAACCAGACAGTAGATGTATCAAGAGGAAAGATTTGGTTTGGTACACACATGGTAGAGAATTTCCAGAACCTGGTTGCGAGCACAAATCTTTGGAAGTCCTTTGGAAATTCCTGCCTGTACTCAACAGCACAGACAATCCTTTGTATCCTTGTTTGCTCACTGGCTGGTTATGGCTTTGAGCTTTACCATGACAAGGGAAAAGACATACTGTTTGCAATCCTTCTTATGGCCATGATGATCCCTGGAGTCGCAACTATGATTCCTCTTTTCACCATGATGAGTAAGATGCACTTTTTGAACACGGTATGGGGCTTTGCACTTCCCGGTATTTCAACACCTTTCATGATCATGATGTTCAGACAGAATTCAAGGAACTTCCCACCGGATATCATGGAAGCAGCAAGAATTGATGGCCTTTCTGAGTTTATGATCTTCTTCAGGATGTATATGCCTGTTATGAAGTCCACTTATGCTGCAGCAGCTGTTATCGTTTTCATGAATTCCTGGAACGCATATATGTGGCCAAGAGTCGTAATGACAGATAACAGAGCTCAGACAATGCCTATGCTCATTGCTAACCTGGCAGGTGGATACACAATTGATTACGGAATGCTTATGATGGGCGTATTATTCTGCTCATTACCTACAATGATTGTATTCTTCGTACTTCAGAAGCAGTTTGCAGAAGGTATTACCGGATCTGTTAAGTAAAGTATTTGGTGCAGGAAAGGTTATCCTTTCCTGCATAAATTTAGGGGTGAATTATGAAAGAGTTTGTTTACGATATAGTTAAAGATCCTAAAACTTTTGAGCAGAACAGATTACCTGCCCATTCTGATCACGTGCCTTTTAAGTCACTTGCAGAGGCTATGACAGGGAATAGTTCTTATAGGATCAGTCTTGATGGGGTATGGCATTTTCACTATTCCAAGAATGTGGCAGATGCCCCTGCGAATTTCTATGAGATGGACTTTGATACTTCTTCCTGGGATAGGATAAGAGTTCCTGCCCATATTCAGATGGAAGGCTATGATAAGCCACAGTATGTAAATGTTCAGTATCCATGGGATGGAAGAGAAATGCTTACTCCTCCCCAGATACCTGAAAAGTTCAATCCTGTAGCAGATTATGTAAAGCTCTTTACTCTGCCTAAGGGATTTAAAGAAGAGAAGGTCTGCATTTCTTTCCAGGGTGTTGAGAGTGGCTTTGCTCTTTGGCTCAATGGAAAATATGTAGGTTACAGCGAGAATACCTTTGATCCTGCTGAATTTGACCTGACTGACAAACTTGTAAAGGGGGAGAATAAGCTGGCTGTAAGAGTGTTCAAGTGGACAAGCGGCAGCTGGTGCGAAGATCAGGATTTCTTCAGATTCTCTGGAATTTTCAGAAGTGTTTATTTATTTAGTGTACCAAAAGTTCATGTATATGACCTGTCTGTAACACCTGTAGTTTCGGCTGATCTTAAGAGTGCGTCTCTTGAGTTCAAGGCTGTAACGGAGGGTGCAGGTGTTATGGAACTCAAACTCACCAAGGATGGAGAGAAGGTTATCGAGGGTAAGATCCCTCTTTCTTCTTCAGGTGAGACCACAGGGAGCTGCACTGTTGACAAGCCACTTCTTTGGAGTGCCGAGGAGCCAAACCTTTATGAACTTCTCCTTGTTATCAAGGACAGCGCTGGAATAGTACATGAGGTTATCAGACAGAACGTTGGCTTCAGACGTTTTGAGATGAAGAATGGTCTTATGCTCCTTAACGGCAAGAGAATTGTCTTCAAGGGAGTTAACAGACACGAGTTCTCTAACAAGAATGGAAGAGTTCCTAATAAAGAGGAGCTTCTTACAGATATAATCACAATGAAGAGGAACAACATCAATGCCATCAGAACAAGTCATTATCCTGATGATTCTGCATTGTATGATCTTTGCGATAAGTATGGACTTTACCTTATTGCAGAGAATAACATGGAGACCCATGGTACCTGGGAGCCTTACCTTAGAGGCGCAAAGGGACTGGATCATGTTGTTCCAAAGGATAATCCTATTTGGGAGCCACTGCTTCTTGACAGGATCAATTCCTGCTATCAGAGAGATAAAAACCATCCGGCTATTTTGATCTGGTCTGTTGGTAATGAGGCCTTTGGTGGAACAGTTATAGAGAAGATGGCAGCTCTTTTCCGTAAGCTTGATCCTCACAGACTTGTTCACTACGAGGGACTTTTCAACGATAGAAGCTGCCCTGACACTTCCGATATGGAAAGCCAGATGTATCCTTCAGTTGCTTCCATCAAGGAGTTCCTTAAGAATAATAAGGAAAAGCCTTTCATCTGCTGTGAGTACACCCATGCAATGGGCAACTCCTGTGGTGGAATGCATCTCTACACAGATCTGACAGATACTGAAGAGAGATACCAGGGGGGCTTTATCTGGGATTATATCGATCAGTCCATTACCAAGAAGGATCGCTATGGCAATGATTTCGAAGCCTATGGCGGAGATTTTGGTGACAGACCAAACGACGGTAACTTCAGCGGAAACGGAATCACCTATGGTGACAGAACTCCATCTCCGAAGATGCAGGAGGTTAAGTTCAACTACCAGAATATTTCTGTTGAGTTTGATAAGAGCGGCAAGAAGTTTAAGGTAATAAACAAGAATCTCTTTGTTAATACTGATACTTTTGATGCAGTAGTTATTTTGCTGGCAAATGGAAAAGAGATAAACCGCGCTGCCATGGATATCAGCGTAGCACCTTTATCACAAAAGAGCTTTAGCGTTCCTATGGAACTTCTGGATATTATTTCAGATTATGAGTCTGCTGAGTCATCTAAGGGAGCAGAGTTCGAATTTGTATTTACAGTTTCCTTCATGCTTAAAGAGGATACTCTCTGGGCAAAGAAGGGACATGAGGTTGCTTTCGGACAGGCAGTATATAACAAGGTTAACTGCAAGCACAAGACAGATGAGTCTCTTAAGATCGTAATGGGCAACAATAACCTTGGAATATATGGTGATAACTTCTCAGCTATGTTCACATATCCCACAGCTACTCTGGTTTCATATATTTATGGTGGAAGAGAGCTGATTGAAAAAGCTCCTGCTCCTAACTTCTGGAGAGCACCTGTAGATAATGACAATGGTTACATGATGACAAACTTCTATGCACAGTGGAAGATAGCAAGTCTCTATGCAACCCTTAAGGGACCTGAGCTTCAGATGCCGGATGTTCAGATGGGCAAGAACAGTATCACGATCAAGTACAAGTTTTTCCTGCCTACAACTCCTACAGCAGTATGCTTCGTTACCTATGAGGTATTTGGAGATGGTACTATCAGATGCGAGATGAACTATGATGCTGTAGAGGGACTTCCTGATATGCCTGAGTTTGGCATGATGTTCAAGTTAAATGCAGATTTCGACCAGATTACCTGGTACGGCCTTGGCCCTGATGAGACCTATGCAGACAGAAAGTGTGGCGGAAAGCTTGGTATCTACAGCAATGAAGTAAAAGAAAATATGGCAAGATACCTTGTGCCTCAGGAATGTGGCAACAAGTGTGATGTAAGATATGCGAAGGTAACAGACAAGAGAGGAAGGGGAATGATGTTCTTCGGAAATCCATTCTACTTCAGTGCTCTTCCTTATACACCGCATGAGATTGAGAATGCAATGCACCACTATGAACTTCCACAGGTTCACTACACAGTTGTGCGTGCTTCAATGGGTCAGATGGGTATCGCGGGTGATGACAGCTGGGGGGCTAAACCTCATCCGCAGTTTCTTCTTCCTAGAGAAGGTTCACTTAAGTTTGAGTTCTTCTTCAGGGGTATCTAAGATAAGCAGCCGGGACAAAAGTCCTGGCTGTTTTTCATTAATACGGCCTGGGCAAATCATGGACTTTTGCCTGGCTTTATGGGATAATTTAGAAAGTTTCTACAATTTGAATGATGTTGGGATGCTGAGAAGTGAGGAGGACATGCAATGACTTTAGTTGAGCTTTGCAAGAGAGCAGCGGAAGCTAAGTATGAAGTGCAGTATTTGAGCGCTGATATAAAGAACAAAGCGCTTTTGAAAGTTGCGGAAGAAATTTTGGCAAATGCTGCTGAAATTATAGAAGCTAATTCCACGGACTATAAGATTGCTGAAGAAAATGGTATGCATCCAGGCCTTTTAGATAGACTTCTTCTAAATGAGAAGAGGCTAGATGCAATTGCAGAAGGTATCCGTCAGGTTGCAGATCTTCCTGATCCAATCGGGGAAGAGATTGAAGAGACTATAAGACCTAATGGGTTACAAATCAAAAAGGTCAGAGTGCCGATGGGCGTTGTTGGTATCATATATGAGTCCAGACCTAACGTTACTCCTGATGCATTTGCGCTGACTTTTAAATCAGGAAATGCAGCAATTTTGAAAGGCGGAAGTGATTGCATTCACAGCAATATAGCTATTGTTAAGTATATCCGCAAGGCTCTTGAAGAATCCGGAGTTACACCTGATGCAGTACAGCTTATAGAGAATACGGACAGGGCTGTGACCAAAGAGTTTATGACTATGAAGCAGTATGTGGACGTGCTGATCCCCAGGGGAAGTGCAGGACTTATAAGGGCTGTCACAGAAAACTCCAATATTCCTGTTATTGAGACAGGAACAGGTAACTGCCATATTTATGTTGATAAAGAGGCTGATCTTGAAAAGGCTATTCCTATTATCATAAATGCCAAGACCCAGAGGATAGGTGTGTGCAACGCAGCTGAATCTCTGGTGGTTCACGAAGATATTAAAGAGGAGTTTCTGCCTCTTTTTGCTAAAGCAATGAATGAGCATAAGGTAGAGGTGAGAGCGGATAAGGACAGTAAGGAATTAATTGAAGGTGCTCTTGATGCTGCCGAAGAGGACTTTGGAAAAGAGTATCTTGACTATATTATCTCTGTTAAGACCGTTAAGGATGTGGATGAAGCTATCGCTCATATCAATAAGTACAACACAGGACATTCCGAGGCCATTATTACAGAAAATAAAGAGACAGCACAAAGGTTCCTTGACAGGGTGGATGCTGCCTGTGTTTATGTGAATGCTTCCACAAGGTTCACTGACGGCTTTGAGTTTGGACTTGGAGCGGAAATCGGTATAAGCACTCAGAAGCTTCACGCAAGAGGTCCTATGGGACTTAAGGAGCTAACCTCATACAAATACGAGATCATCGGGGAAGGACAGATCAGGGGTTAAAATGAAACAGATTGATTTACAGGAAGAAAGAGAACATATAATTCAGGTATCAAGAGAGCTTCACGAGGTGGGGCTTCTTGTAAGAACATGGGGGAATATTAGTAGCAGAGTAGACAAGGATCATTTCCTTGTAACACCAAGTGGAATAAAATATGAGGACCTTACTCCGGAGATGATATCTCTGGTTAACATTAATGACCTTTCTTTTGAGGGAGACTATAAACCCTCAAGTGAGAGTAAGGTTCATGCTTACAGCTACAAAGTAAGGCCCGATGCAGGCTTTATCGTACATACACATCAGGTTTTTGCTTCCTGCGCAGGCACTTTAGGAGTTAAAAAGGTCTTTTCATATTTTGATGATGAGGATGTAACAATTCCAGTTGCGCCTTATGCACTTCCGGGAACAGAAAAGCTTGCGGAGAATGTTGCAAGGACTCTTAATAAGTACAAGGATTCCAATGGAATCATCATGGCTAATCATGGCACACTTTGCCTTGGAGGTAATTCAAAAGAGGCTATTTTTGAGGCGGAGATGATGGAGACTGCCTGTAACGACTTCCTCATAGATGTTTGCAAGACTGATATGACCCATGGAGTTGAGGTCGGCTATAACTCTCATCTTGAAAATGGCGTGGTAGTGTATGATCAGAAGGATACGCCTGAGAGAGTAAAACGTATCCACGAGCAGATTTACTCTAAGAGACGAGACATAAACTACATAATCCATAATAAATCTGAGGCAGTTATGACTGTTTCCAGAAGAGCCAACCACATGCGACCTCTCCTTGACGACTTTGCTCAGCTCATAGGAGTGTCGGTCAAGATTCCTGACAATGAAGACGAGATATACCACAACATCAAGAAGAATGTTAACGTAGTATTTTCTCCTAACGATGGCGCATACTGCGTTGGAAGTACTGAAGATGATGCACAGGCTGTGGCAATTGTTCTTGATAAGGGCTGCATCGCCTACATGGCAGTAATGAGAAACGGTGAGGGACATTACCTTTCAAAGCTTGAGTGCATCAAGATGAACAGACATTACAGGAAGAGCTATTCCAAGCTCGCTGACATAAACAAAAACTAAGAGGAGAAACCTATGATCAGAAGACCTAAGAGTATCAGACCCGGAGACACCATAGGAATTACAGCCCCTTCCTTTGGGGCATCAATTGAGCCCTATAGCCTTATGCTTCCTATATCAGAAGGGAACATCGAAAAGCTTGGCTATCACATTATTGAGGGTGATACAGCCAGAAAAGGTGACGGAATTGGCATCAGAGATCGGAAGAGCGTCGTGTAGGGAAAGAGTGTAGATCTCGGTGGTCGC